>JANNFM010000319.1:0-8964 GCA_031379795.1 Alphaproteobacteria bacterium | reverse complement strand
ACCACAAGGTTTGCGTTGGGCAAGGCCCTGTAGATAGCGACCATATGCTCAAGACGGACCATGTCGTGATCCGCCGCCATGATCAGGGTTGGCGCCGTGATCCCGGCCAGCAGCGCCGGGTCAATATTGGGCTCCGTCAGCATTATGCCTCCGACTTTGGCGGCGCGCTTCTGTTCCGGTGTTGCCGGCTCAGCAACCTGTCCAGCGGGAAACATAGACTTCACGAGCGCTACCAGTTCGGGTTCCAGCGCGTCCGGACCGGGGTTCAGATTCGGTGCCATGGCGACCAGCTTCCTGACCTTGCCGGGATGGCGGATGCCCAGCAACAGCGCCTCGATTCCACCATCGCTCCAGCCGACCACATCAGCGGGTCCGGCCTTCAGGTGGTCCAGCAATGCAGCCAGGTCGTCGGTCATCCTTTCATAGGTAATCGGCGTCTGGCTCGTGCCTGACTTTCCCTGGTCACGGCTATCCATGGCGATCACCCGGTATCGGGTCTTGAAGTGATCGATCTGTGCGCTGAGTGAGCCGATGCTCTGGCCGTTGCCGTGGATGATCAGCAGGGGCGGACCGGCGCCGTAGGTCTCGTAGTAGAGCGTCACCCCATCGTGGACGAAGGTCGCGCCAACGGCCCTGTTGGCTCCATAGGGGACCGGCTTGGCCGCCGCCGCTGCGCCGGGGATGGCCGTTGCTGCAACACCGATCAGCAGCGCGAGGAGCGATGCGACCATGGAATTTGTGGCGCGTCGTGACGTCATAGTTCCCATCCCTTGCGATACTGCCGCGTCAGATACGGGTTGGCGTCGGCGTTGTTGGTGACGCGGCCGGCGACGCCGTCGTATTCCAGTGGCGCGTCGGCCTTGAGGGCGACGATGCCCAGGATCATGGTCTCGTTCAGGGGTACGGCGTATTCGAAGGGGCAGGAGATCTTTTCCTCGCCACGGATGGCGCGGATCCAGTTCTGTTCGTGGCCGCCCATGCCGTCCTTGATGCGGGGCAGGGACTGGGGGATTTTGGCGGCAGCCGCGTCGAGGCCCTCGCCGATCAGGGTGGGTTTCTGGCCGTAGGTCTCGTGCATCAGCATGCCTTTTGCGCCGACGAACAGGACGCCCCCGTCGGGGTTCATCTGCAGGTCGGCCGGGAAGTTTCGCGGCGTGGCCGGCAGGATGCCGCCGTCGTACCAGGTCAGGCGCAGTGGGCCGCCTTTGGCCTTGCCGAACTCATAGTGCGTCGTGCTGGCCAGCGGGAAGCTGGTGACCTCGGGCGGGCGGCGGGTGCTCCAGAGATTGGACGACCCAGCCCAGCGGGAATGCCGGGTCTCGACGCGGGTGGGCAGGCCCGGCTCCAGCGCCCAGATCGGGAAGTCCATCAGGTGCGCGCCCATGTCGCCGAGCGCGCCCGAGCCGAACGGCACCCATCCCCGCCAGTTGAAGTGGGCGTAGTCGGGGTGATAGCCCCAGTCGACATTGGCCGGACCCAGCCAGGTCTGCCAGTCGAGCCCCTCGGGAGCCGGCACAGGGGCGGGTTTGGCGACGCCCTGCGGCCAGACGGGGCGGTTGGTCCAGACGTGGACTTCCGTGACCTTGCCGATCACGCCGCCCCGGATCAGTTCGATGACACGCCGGCCATCGTCGCCGGAGTGGCCCTGGTTGCCCATCTGGGTGATCAGGCCGGGGTTCTGTTTCGCAAGGGCCAGCAGGCGGCGGCCCTCCTCGACGGTGTAGGTCAGCGGCTTCTGCACATAGACGTGGATGCCGCGTTCCATGGCCATGCGCGCGGCCACCGCATGGTGGTGGTCGGGGGTGGCGATCAGGACAGCGTCGATGTCCTTCCGGGTGTCGAACATCTTGCGGTAGTCGGAGAACGTCGGCGCGCGGTCGTAGGCGTCACGCAGGGCTTCGCGACCGGGCAGCAGCCGTGACCGCTTGTCCAGCATGCCGCGCCAGACGGCGTTGTAGTCGACATCGCAGGTGGCCACGATGTTCTGGTCGGTGAGCTTGGTCATGTTGACCCCGCCCTGTCCGCCGGCGCCGATGACGGCGAGATTGACCTTGTCGCTGGGGGACAATGGCCGGGCGGCAAAGGCCGGGGCCGCGAGGCTGGCGGCGGCTGTGCCCAGCAGGCCGCGCCGGGTCAGGTGGGTGTCGTGTGCGGGCATTTTGCGCTCCCCGAGGTCGTGTGGCTTTTGGGGTGATTGGCGACGCGTTTTGCCGTGTTGGCAAGGGGCGTCAGGCGTTTCCCAGGGCAACGAACCCGGGTTAGCAGAAGTCTAATAATCAACGTCATCCCGGCCGCAAGCCTGCGGGAGCAGGCTGAAGAGCCGGGAACCAGGGCGGTGCGCTGGGCACTGGGGCCCGGATCTCCCGCCCGTTTTCACGGGCGTCCGTCCGGGATGACGGGGTTTGGGAATGGTTGGCCCGAGTTCATTGCCCTGAGGCGTTGCGGGGGCGCCCGGGCAGGGCTGCCAGGCCGAGCAAATAGCCCAGGATGCTGCTGGCCCCGTAGCCCACCATTGGCGTCGGGTAGTTGCCCAGCACCGAGGCGACGATGAGGCCCAGCCAGACAGCGCCGAAGACGGCGTAGGTGGGGGTGTTTTCACGGTCAAGGACACGGCCCGCGATGGCGGGGATCAGCAGCCACTTGACCCCGATCCAGACCGCG
Organism: Alphaproteobacteria bacterium; assembly: GCA_031379795.1. Lineage (GTDB taxonomy): Bacteria > Pseudomonadota > Alphaproteobacteria > Caulobacterales > Caulobacteraceae > Phenylobacterium. Next base: position 6,303 of record JANNFM010000319.1, on the reverse strand, counting down.
ATCCCTGCCGCCAGGTGGGTTTCGAACGCGCTGAAGAGGACCCGCTCGACGAAGGGTTGGGCGGGCAGGGTGTCCGGGCGAACCAGGGCGATTGCGAAGGCGAGACTCGCGGCGACGAGCGCCATCAGAACCTGGCGATCCGGTTTTGTGAGGGCCAGCGCGGCCATGCCTAGCGCCAGAGCGCCGGCGGTCGCCCGGTCGGGTTGCAGGGCCAGGGCGGCGGCGGCGATGATCACAGCGGTGGTCGTCAGCCAGCTTCGATTGCTGGAGAACAGGACCGCCAGCAGAGGCGTCAGGATGAGGCCGGGCTGCAGGGTCAGCGGCCCCAACCGCACCCAGCGGGTCGCACCGTCCAGGCTCTGGCCGAACAGGGCGGTGGCCAGCAGGGCCAGGCCGATCACCAGCGTCGCCTGGCCTGACAGGCCTGGGACAGGTCGCGCCCAACGCGTCCAGGCGGCGACGCCTGCGAGGCCGACGATCAGGGTCCCCGCGTTCACGGCGAGGTACCGCGTGGGCGCTCCGGACGCCGCCAGATAGGCCAGTCCCAGCCCGACCGCGACGACCGCGGACGTCGCGGCTATCCGACTGACGGTTATCACGCCCTCACGCCTCTAGAGAAACGCCCGGACCTCGGTCAGGAAATCATCCAGCCGGTCGTGGTGGACCCAGTGGCCGGCGCGGTCGAACTCCACCAGCCGGGCGTTCTGGAAGTGGGCCATGCGGCCGTCCTTCTCGGGGTTCGACGCCCAGCTTTCCTTGCCGTTCACCAGCAGGATCGGGCAGGTGATGTTGGCCCAGAGCTGTTGCTGTTCGGCGGGGCTGAAGTCCACCGGTGAGAACGAGCGGGCGTAGTTATCGAACTTCCAGCTGTAGGTTCCATCCTCGTTCTGGCTGACGCCGTGGACGGTGAGGTAGCGGGCCTGTTCCGGGGTCAGGTGCTTGTTTTCGCCCTGCATGCGGGCCAGCGCCTCGTCTATCGAGGCATAGCGGCGCGGTGTGCGGCCGGAGAGGGCGCGGGTCTCGGTTACCCAGTGGCGAATGCGCTCCATCGGCGTGCGGTTGGCGCGCTCGGCGATCATGGCGGGGGAGGGGCCAAGGCCCTCGATGGCCACCAGTTTCGAGACGGTTTCGGGGAAGGCACCGGCGTATCGGAGCGCGATGGCGCCGCCCATGGAGTGGGCCACGATCCGCACCGGGGCCAGGTGCTGCTGGTGGATCAACTGGGCCAGATCATAGACGAAGGCCGACATGGAATAGTCGCCGCTGGGCGAATAGGCGCTGTCGCCGTGGCCGCGGATGTCAGGCGCGATGATGTGATAGTCGCGGCGCAGATCCTGGGCCACCCAGTCCCAGTTGCGGCAATGATCGCGCCCGCCATGCAGCAGGATCAGCGGCGGGGCGTCGGCGTTGCCCCAGTCAGCGTAGTGCAGGCGCAGGCGTTGCGAGATGAAGGTCTGTGACGTGGGGCCGATGAAGCGGTCGGGCATGGGTGGTTGGATCCTGAGGCTACGCCCGGGATACAGAAGCCAGGCGGGCGTGGCCAGTCGCCGTAGATTCAAGTCGTCCGCTTCAATCCAATATCCGGTCATTCCCGCGAAGGCGGGAACCCAGATCGAACTCCACTTGGAGTGGCCTGTATCATTGCGGAGCCCCTCGAGCCAACCTCACCGCAAGGACATCTGGGTCCCCGCTTTCGCGGGGATGACCGGGTGAGAAGGGGGTGGTTCAGGTGGCTACCAAGGCCCTACCGCCGCGCCTGTCTCGGCGGCTTGGCGAAGGGCTCCACGTCCCTGGCGGTGACCGCGTCCTTGTAGTCATTGCCGAAGTGGGTGCGGATGTAGTTGGTCACGTCGGCGATCTGGGCCGGTGTCAGGCTTTCGTTGAACCAGGGCATGCCGCCCTTGCCCTTGGCGATCAGATAGATCGCATACTGGGCTGTGCCGAGGCGGGCGTTGCCCGCCAGCGCCGGGAACATGCCGGCCCCCACTGCGCCCCTGGCGTCGGGCATGTGGCAGACCTGACAGTAGATCCGGTAGAGGTCGGCGCCGTCCTTGGGCACGGGCGGGCGGCTGCCGCCGGGGCCGGGCTCGTCGGCCAGGGCGGGCAGGGCCAGCGCGGTCATCAGGGCGGTCAGGGCGAGACGGGTCTTCATGCTCAGGCCTCCAGGGCGCGTTTGTGCAGGCGGGCGATGGCGTCGATGGCCGAGAGCAGCGAACCCTCCATCCAGCAGCCGACGTAAGACGCATGCTCGCCGGCCAGCACGATGCGGTCCTCCAGCGCGACCAGTTCCTGGTAGTGATCGCGGCGGGTCTCCTCACTCCAGCGGGCGCAGCAACCCATGACCCAGGGGATGCGGTTCCAGGCCACCGAGACGCCGTTCATGAACTCCTTGCGGTAGGTCTTGGGGTGGAAGACCTCGCCCTGGGCCAGAGCGACCTCGATGCGCTGTTCCGGGGTCATGCCGCCCAGGCGATAGCCGCCCGCGCCACCCGCGAAGGCACCCAGCAGGACGGCCGGCCCATCCTCGAAGAAGTTGTTGTTGGGATAGGAGATCAAGCCGATCTCCTGGCTGGTGAAGGAGTGACCGCCATAGATGTCCTGGTCTTCCTCCCAGAAGCGGCGGCGCATCTCGAGGCCGATCTTGACCGAGTTGGAGTAGGGAACGGCCTGGATCGCGGCAGTCTTCTTGTCCGACAGGTTGGTCTCGATCTGGCTGAGCACCGTCAGCGGGATGGTGCAGACGCAGAAGTCGGCCTTGGCGGTCGTGGTCCCGCCCCCCACGATGTCGGTATAGGTCACGGATACGCCGGACTTGTCCTGCATCAGCCTGGTGACCTTGGCGTTGTAGGTGATCAGGCGGTCTACCTGTTTGGCAAAGCCCTTGCCGATCATGTCCATGCCGCCCACCGGCTGGAACATGGTGGTCTGGAACTCGTCGTTCATGAAGAACGCCATGTTCTGGGCGATGCCGGATTTTACCACCTGATCGAGCGGGAACAGGTCGGAGGGCCGGGGCGCGCCGTTCGCACCGCCGCCGGGGGGCAGATCAAAGCCCCGGTGACTGGAGGAGCGCAGGTTCTTGGCGTACTTCATATCGCCGTCCAGCATGCCCCAGCCGCGCAGCGCTTCCTTGAAGCGGTCGACGTCTTCCGGGGACAGTTTGGTGTCGAGGGACTTCTGGTCGATGGCTTTCGACAGCAGCTCGGCGACGTTGCCCTCGAAGTCGGCGGCGAGTGATCGGAAGCGCTGGGGTGTGCCGCCAAAGGCATCGACGTTGTGGACATAGGCGTTGTGGTTGTACTGGATGAAGGGCTCCAGTTTCGCGCCGAACTTCTTGCAGTAATGCAGCAGGGTGTTGTGGTGGTGCGGGATCCGCCAGGGCCCGGGATTGAAGAAATTGCCCTTGGCGAAGTTCACCGTCTGGGTCGCGCCACCCATCTCGGTGAACTTGTCACCGTCGCGCAGCGACCAGTTCCGACCGCCGGGCCGGTCCTGGTATTCGACGATGCGAACGCTGTAGCCGGCCTTTTCCAGTTCGTAGGCCGCCAGCATGCCGGCAAGCCCCGCGCCCAGAACGATCACTGAAGCGCCCTTGCGCGCGCCGGAGAGGTTGGGCGGACCCGGGAAGCGGCTCTCGGCAGCGTGACCGAAGGTGGTCATCATCTGATACAGGGCCGCCGTTCCGCCCATCAGTCCGACGGCATGAAGGAGCTGGCGGCGCGTCGGCGTCTGTCGGCCTGATTCCATGAGGTGATCCCCTGCTCACGCGTAACTGGGAGCAGGAGATGCAGAGGTTGATGGCAGGCGGGAGAGCCAGATCGTGTTGCGGCGCCACAAACCCGCAGGTTGCGCGAAAACGGGCGGGGCGTGTCTAGAGACTAGGCAAAGGTCGGCTGTAGCGACGGGTCAGATGCCCTTGGCCGCCGCGCTGATGGCGGTCTCGACCTCCGCCTTGAAGCGGGTAAGCGGCGCGCAGTTCACCGTGCAGGCCGCGACCTTGGCCGTGAGCCAGGTCAGCTGTTCCTGGGCCTTGGGGTCGTTCAAGCGGGCCATGGCGACACCCAGGCCTGCGCGGGATTCGGGATCACCCGGGGTGATGCGGACCGCGCTGGTGTAGCTGCGGCGCGCGCCGCTCCAGTCCTGCAGGCCGATCTGGGCGGCGCCCAGCAGCTTCCACGATTCAATGCGTTTGGGATCGGCGCGCACGACGCTGGAGGCGAAGCGGCGGGCGGATTTGTAGTCCCTGGCCTGAAGTGCCTTTGTGGCCTGGTCGATACTGTGCTGGGTGGTCTCGCGGTGGTTGGCCAGCAGGGCGTCGCCACCGGCCTGGAGGTTTTCCATCTCGGACTGCTGAGCGAAGGCCGGGGTGGCGGTGGCCAGGATTGTGGCGATCAGGAGGGAGGCGATTCGTGACATTGAGCGTCTCTCGCTGCGGCTACTGCGACGCCCCGCGCGCCTCGATGCGCACAATATCCACCAGCACGTCGCCCTGCACCAGATGTATGAGGTCGTAGCGGTCGAGGGTGGGGTCGATGTGCCCGGGAGCGAAATTGATGCGCTCGCCGCGAACCAGGGGCTGGCCGTCCGGCCGCATCAGCAGTCCATGTTCGTCGCCGAAGAAGTGGAATTTCGAGAGCGCGACCTTGGGCGTAAGGGGCTCGGGCGTCGGGCCATCGGTGGAGAAGGCTTTCAGGCCGCCGTCGACCGTGACCCATTTGGGATGGTTATCGGTGATCACGGTGGTGGCGATGGTCAGGCTTTGCTCGAAGGCGCCGTCGGGGTCGGAGGTCAGCGCCTCGCGATAGTCGCGATCCATGAAGGCGAAGGAGCCGGGCTGGACCTCGGTGAGCACGCCCTGGGCGGCGTCGGCGGCGAAACTGCCGGTGCCGCCTCCGGTGACGACGTCGAATGCAGCGCCGGTCGCGCGGATGGCGGCCAGGATGGTCTTCAGCCGGGCCATGCCGTCGGCAATGGCGGCGGCCCGCTCGTTGGCGCCCTTCATGTGCTGCCACTGGCCGCCATAGCACTGGACGCCGATCAGTTTGAGGGCGGGGTGGGCGGCGATGGCGCGGGCGACGGCGGCAGCCTGTTCGGCGTCGTGGACGCCGGTGCGTCCGAGGCCGGGGTCGACGTCGATCAACACCTGGATGGGGGAGGTGGCGGCGGCGGCCAGTTCAGCCACGCCATCCGCGTGATCCACGACGATCCGGAAGTCGGGCAGGGTGGCGGCGAGGTTGGCCGCGCGTTGGGCCGAAAGCGCGCCTGCGATGGGCGAGGTTACGAGGATGGCGCCCACGCCGGCGGCGGCCATCGCCTCGGCCTCTGCCAGCTTGGCGCAGCAGATGCCGATGGCACCAGCGGTGATCTGGCGGTGGGCCAGGGTGGCGCATTTGTGCGACTTGGAATGCGGGCGGAGGGCCAGACCGGCCGCGGTGGCGCGCGCAGCCATTTTCGCGACGTTGCGGTCGAAAGCGTCGAGGTCGAGGACCGCGGCGGGGGTGGGGATAAGATCGCGCGATCCCGGCTGGCCGATGAGGGCCAGGGCCGCGGCGACATGGGGTTTGGTGGCGAGGGGGCCGAGGGTGGGGTGGGTCATTGCGGCCCCTGGGTTCGTGCGGCAGCAGCGCCCCCTCCACCACTTCGTGGTCCCCCTCCCCCGTTAGCACGGGGGAGGAACTTGGCGCGTCTGTTCCTCACCCGCTTGCGGGGGAGGTGGCAGCGAAGCTGACGGAGGGGGCGCTGGGATGACAGTGTCATTCCCCCATGAACCCGGGCAGCCAGCCTTCGTGCCGGGTGCGCAATTCCTCGAGGTCTACGGCGGTGATGAAACCCTCCGATCCCGAGAACGACACCTCGTCGCCGCCCGCCTGACCGACGATGGCGTAATCTACGCCGGCGGCCTCGGCTGCGGCGTCCAGGACGTCGAGCTGGTCGTGGCTGAGGGCGAGCAGATAGCGGCCCTGGTCTTCGCCGAAGAAGGCGGCGTGGTCGGGGACGTCGCTCTGGACGTTCAAAGCCAGGCCGAGGTTGGAGGCCAGCGCCATCTCGCAAGCCGCCGCGACCAGACCGCCGTCGGACAGGTCGTGCACCGTACGCAGGTCGCCGGACAGGATCAGGGCCCGGATCATGTCGCCGGTGCGGCGTTCCAGAGCCAGGTCGACGGGGGGCGGCGCGCCGTCCTCGCGGCCCAGCACCTCACGCAGATACATGGACGCGCCCAGCTCGCCGGTGGTCGGGCCCACCAGCACCAGCACGTCGCCAGCCTGCATCGAGGCGAAGTCGGCGCGGCGGGCATAGTCGGGC
>JANNFM010000301.1:0-4448 GCA_031379795.1 Alphaproteobacteria bacterium | reverse complement strand
GCAGGGGGGGGGGCCCCCCTCAGGGCGTTTACCCCCCCCCCCCACGCTGCCCGGGGCATCCTCTTCGACTCCGCTGCTGCGGGTGGGCTGGGGGCGGGCCTCAAACGGTCTGTGCCGGTGGCCTCTTCCCCCCTCCCCCGACGGGTGAGGAGAGATGATGTCACGCCCTCAATCCGTTTCAGGCACGCCACATGACCTACGAAACCATCAAACTCGAAGACCTTGGCCCTGGCATCGTGGCGGTGGTGTTTAATCGACCTGAGGTGGCCAACGCCCTTTCCTCGACGATGGGCCGCGAGTTGCTGGACGCCTGGACGACGCTGGGGGCGCGCACCGATCTGCGCTGCGTGATCCTGCGTGGCGAGGGCAAGAATTTCCAGGCCGGCGCCGACCTGAAGGAACGCAACGGCATGACGGATGAGGCCTGGGCCGCGCAGCACAGGATCTTCGAGGACATGGCCCGCGCGCAGCTGGCCGTGCCGGTTCCGGTGATCGCCGCCGTGCAGGGCGCGGCCATGGGCGGGGGCTGCGAGATGACCCTGGCCTGCGACTTCGCCTACGCCGCCGAGGGTGCACGGTTCGGCCTGCCGGAGGCGGGGCTGGGCATCATGCCGGGCCTGGGCGGCACGCAGCTGTTGACCCGCGCCGTGGGGCCCCGCCGCGCCATCGAGATCATGACCACCGCCGCCCCGATCCCGGCGGACAAGGCGCTGGACTATGGAATTGTGAACGGCGTGGTTCCGGCCGAGGCGCTGCTGGACACCGTGCTGGCCGTCGCCACCCAGATCGCCAGCCGGGCGCCCCTGTCGGTGCGTGCGCTGAAGCGGGTGGTCCACGGTGGTCAGGACCTGGACCTGAAGCAGGCGATGGACCTGGAACTCGGCCTCTACAACCATCTGTTCACCACCGCAGATCGCCGCGAGGGTGTGGCGAGCTTCAACGAGAAGCGGACGCCGGTGTTCGAAGGAAGGTGAAAGCCGGGGTGGCGGGCGACGCGGGCCCCCAGGTCAAGCGTGAAGGGCCTGTCCGCACCAACGTCCCGCACCTCAAGGCCTCGGCTTGCGCGCTGACATCCCGACCGGAAGCGCAACGCCAACCCGCTTTCGGCTGAAGGGACCGTCGCGGTCCAGATTGTCCAGGATGACGGTCGCGGCGTCTTCGTAGGTGATCGTGAGCTGGGGAATGCGCCGGATGAAAGAGATGGACCGTACAATGCCCGGCAGGAAGCGGCTGACGGCGGGTGGCGGGGCGCAGGGCCAAGTGTCAACGGATGTCCGCAAACCCACATGCGCCTGGCCGTCCGCCGCTGCCATGATCGGGCCCGGGCAGAGCATCGACCAGTCCAGCGCCGTTCTGGAGACCGCCTGAAAGTTTGCACGGTGCGACTCAAACACTTTGGGAATCAGCGGGAGATCCAGCGTCATGAGGTCGCTTGCCGGCACGTTGAGGGCCCCCGCACCGCCGAACAGCCAAAACCGTCCCCCTGGACCCATCGCCTTGGTCGCCGCAAGGATCACGCCCTGCACCAGGCGCGGAAACGCTGGCCCATCGCCGGTGTTTCCCGCCGCATTGATAATGACGTCGTGGCCGGCCATCTGGGCGACCAGCGCCGCTTCGTCGTCCAGGCGTCCTTCGATGATGGTCAATTGCGCCGGCGGTGGTTCGGCGAACTCCGCCCGAAGTTTGGAGGCATTGCGCACCAGGGCGGTCACGCTGTGACCGCGCGCCAGCGCCAGGGTCAGCAACCTCTTGCCGCAGTTGCCCGTGCCGCCAAGGATGAAGAGATTCATGCCGCCAGATCCTCATTGCGCTCAAGGTCGGCCGCCGCCGCCGCCGCGAGTTGAGCCGCGTGTGCGGGATCAGCGCCCAGCCCTCTCAGGGCGAGGATCAGGAGGCTCCGAACCTGCTCGGAGATGTCGGCGCGCGACGGTGTTTCTGACAGGGTGCAGATCATCGCCACCTGGCAGACGCCCAACCAGAACATCACGCCGGTTGCTTCAGCATCGGCGCTTAATAGACCTGCCGAGACACAGGCGACGAAGTCGTCGCGCAGTCCCTGGTTCAGGGGGTGGGTCTGCGACGTGGCACCGCCCCCAAGACCCCGAAGCATCACCTTGGCTCGTTTCGGGTTGTTCAGGGCGAACCGGACGCCGACCCGCAGACCGCCGACGAGGCGGCCAAGAGGGTCGATGACGTTGCGATTGGCGAGCGCGACCCGCTGTTCCACATCCTGGCGTATATCCGCGGCCACCGCGTCGGCGAACCCCTGCTTGTCTTCGAAGTGGTTGAAGAAACTGCCCTTGGCGACCCTGGCCGCACTGACGATAGCGTCGATCGGAATGGCGTCGATCGGCCGATCGGCCAGCAGATCAAACCCCGCGTCCAGGATCGCGCGACGCGTCCGCGCGCCTCGTCCACCAGGTTCGGCTTTTTCTCGTTCGGCAGAGTTGACCATTTAGTCATATTGAGTCAATTTGACCGTATAGTCAAGTTTCGCCAGGGACATGATTCATGAGCCACATCCACGTGGAAGACATTGCATTCGTTCGCTTCGGGGCACCCGATCTGGAGGCGATGGCGACGTTTGTCCGCGACTTCGGACTTGAGTGCGGGAGCCCGTCGCAGGGTCGACTCTATGCGCGAGGCTGGGGACCGTCACCCTTTCTGCACGTCACTGAGCTCGGAGATCCCGGATTCCTGGCGCTGGGGCTGCGGGCCGCCAGCCTCGACGACCTGGCACGCCTTGCGGACGCAACCGGATGTCCGCTCGAGGATCTCGACGCACCGGGCTGCGGCAAGGTTGTCCAGCTCCGGGACCCAGACGGCCATCTGATCGAAGTTGTCGCCGGGCAGAGCCTCGTCCAACCAAGCGCCGTTCAAGTCCAGGAACCCCGCAACGACGCCGGTCACAAGCCTCGGCTGCGCCGTCCGGTCCAGCTGGCGCCAGGCCCGTCCCACGTCCAGCGCATCGGACATTGCGTGCTTGGCGTCTCAGACTTCAGAAAGTCCGAGACCTGGTACAAGTCACACTTTGGCTTCCTGACCTCGGACGAACTGGAATTGGCGCCCGGCGCCGCGATAGGCGCGTTCCTGCGTTGCAATCGCGGTGAGACTCCCAGTGACCACCACACCCTGGCGCTGATGCAGCTCCCCACCGGCCCCGGGTTCGTCCATGCCGCGTTCGAGGTCGCCGATTTCGATGACCTGATGCTGGGCCATACCCATCTGCTCGAAACCGGGCGCTACTCCCACGTCCGGGGGATCGGACGACACATCCTGGGCAGTCAGATCTTCGACTACTGGCAGGATCCCTGGGGTCACGAAGTCGAGCATTGGACCGATGGCGACCTGTTCACCGTCGAGGATGAGCCGAATGTGGCCAGCTTGAAGGACCTGTTCGGCACGCAGTGGGGCAAGCCTGTTTTCGCCAGCTAACCTTGGAAACACCCAACCATGAAACTCGCCAGCTATCGTGACGGCGGCAGCGTCAAGACCGGGATCGTCGTGGGCAATCAACTGATCGACACGGGACTGTCCCAGTCGATGATTGAACTGATCGCAGACTGGCCGACCCTGCGTGCCAGACTGGAAGTCGCGGCCGCTGGCCCGGGCATTCCGCTGGCTTCGGCCAACCTCTGCGCACCCGTGCCGCGCCCCGGAAAGATCTTCGCCATCGGGCTCAACTACGCCGACCACATCGCCGAGTCGAAGGCTGAGACGCCCAAGGATCAGATCTGGTTCGCCAAGGCGAGCACGTCGGCCAACGGGCCGCACGATCCGATCTTGATCAGCAGGACAGGGCCCTATGTGGACTATGAAGCCGAGTTGGTCGTGGTCATTGGAAAGGGCGGCAAGCACATTCCGGCGGACCGCGCCCACGAACACGTCTTCGGCTACTGCGTAGGCAATGACGTCACCGAGCGCGCCTGGCAGCATCGAACGCACCAGTGGACCCTCGGAAAATCCTTCGACACTCACGCGCCGTTCGGCCCCTGGATCACCACCTGCGATGAGGCGATAGACCCTCACACCCTAGACATCCGGTGCCTGGTGAACGGGGAGGTGCGTCAGACGTCCAACACTCAGCACCTGGTGTTCAACATTTGGGACCAGATCGCGCACCTCTCCCAGGCCATGACCCTGGAGCCGGGTGATGTCATCTTCACCGGAACACCGGGCGGAATCGGCGCCGCGATGAACCCGCTACAGTTCCTGAAGGCGGGGGATGTGCTGCGTACCGAGATCACAGGCTTGGGTGTGATTGAGGCGACCCTTGAGGCCGAGGCTTGATCCGTGGACGATAATTCTGCCCCCTAGTTGTGCCGCACGGGCGCGCCGCCGGGCTTGGCGGTTAGCTCGTTGTACAGCGTCTCGATGAACAGGTCGGCGGTGACAAAACCCGAGGCCTTCGATTTCCAGGGCTCCAGCACCTTGTCGGCCTTGAGCTG
>JANNFM010000286.1:0-12060 GCA_031379795.1 Alphaproteobacteria bacterium | reverse complement strand
GGTGGACTTGCCGCAGCCGGAGGGCCCAATCAGAGCGGTTACCGCATTGGCGGCGAACGACACGTTCACCCCGAAGAGGGCCTGTTTGCCGCTATAGAAAAAATCCAGATCACGGATCGAAAGCTTTACCGTCTCGGCAGGAATCTCAAGGACAGCCGTGTCCGGATGAGCGTCTGTTTGGGCGTTCATGAGCGTCGAGTTTCTCGGGCAAGCAGGCGGGCAATGATGGTCACAGTCAAGACGGTCGCAGCGATCAGCAGCGCGCCCGCCCAGGCAAGTCGGCGCCAATCATCATAGGCGCTGAGCGCAAAATTGAAGATCACCACAGGCAGATTCGCGGTGGGTTTCGTCATGTCGAGACTGAGAAACTGGTTGTTCAACGCCGTAAACAGGAGGGGCGCGGTCTCGCCGCTGATCCGCGCGAAGGCCAGCAGCGCTCCGGTCAACATCCCACCCTGCGCCGACTTCCAGATGACCGCGAGGATCGTGCGCCAGACCGGAGCGCCCAGCGCCACGCTGGCCTCGCGCAGCGCCGTCGGTTGCAGGCGCAGCACATCTTCGGTCGTCCGGGTGATCACGGGCGCCGCGATCATGCCCAGCGCGACGGCGCCGGCCAGACCCGAAAACCCGCCGAGTGGCGCAACCAGAATGCCGTAGACGAACAGGCCGACCAGGATCGAGGGTGCCGACAGGAGCACGTCGTTGAGAAACCGTACAACCTTCCCGTACTGGCTCTCCCTGGCGAATTCCGAAAGCCATGTGCCAGCCAGTATGCCGACAAACACGGCACCCACCATGGCCAGGGCGCACATCATCAGCGACCCCATGATCGCGTTGAGCAGTCCACCTTCGGAGCCGGGTGCGGGCGTCGACATCGTGAATATCCGGAGGTCGAGACCGCCACCGTCAGGCCTGAAAAAACCACCAATCCCCTTAGTGACCAACGACCACATGATGGCCGCCAGAGCCATCAGCGCGATCGCCGCCGCCGCCCAGCAGAAGGCCAGAAACACCAACTCGGCGATCCGGCGCGATAGACGTTGAGGTGCGAACGCGGTCACAGGTTTGCCTGTCGGCCGATGAATACCCGGGCCAGGGCCAGAACGATGAAGGTGATGACAAACAGCACCAGACCCAGCGCAATCAACGAGGATGTATGCAGGACGCCGGTTGCCTCTGCGAACTCGTTCGCGATCGTCGAGGCAATCGTCGAACCTGATGCGAACATCGATGTCGGGAATCCGTGAGAATTGCCGATGATGAATGTGACCGCCATGGTCTCGCCTAGGGCCCGGCCCAGACCCAACATCACCGCGCCGATGGCGCCGGTGCGGATATAAGGCAGGCTGACGTTTCGGATGACTTCGAAGGTGGTTGAACCCAGTCCATAGGCGCTCTCTCGCACCTGCGGCGGTATGGTCAGGAACAGCTCCCGCAGGGTCGCCGCCATGAAGGGCAGGATCATGATCGCCAGGATGATGGACGCCGACAGGATGCCCGAGCCGTTTGGAACGCCGGTCGTCAACGTTTCCCAAAGCGTGCCTGGCTTGGCCGACATCATGATCGGCATCTGCACGTGCTTGGAAAACCAGGGCGCGAAGACAAACAGGCCCCACATTCCGTAGACAATCGAGGGAATGCCCGCCAGCAGCTCCACCGCCGTACCGATTGGACGACGCAACGGCGTCGGGCAGAGCTCAACGAGGAAGATCGCAACGCCAAGCGCCAGAGGCAGGGAAATCAAAAGCGCCACAGTGGCGGTCACCAGCGTGCCGGTCACCGCGCCGGCCGCGCCGTAAATCTCGCGAACGGGATCCCATTCTGCGCTGAAGAAAAAGCCGACGCCGAAGTTGGCGAAAGCGGGCCAGCCCCCGATAGCCAGCGACACGATCAGCCCGCCCAGCGCGGCAAGCAGAAACGTCGCGGCCGAGAAGCACAGGATCTCGAACGCCCGATCCAGCCCGGTGCCCCGGGCTGCGCGCGGCGTGCTCGCGACGAGTTCTCCCGGGACGACCGCGATCATGGCGCGGGTGCGTAAACGGGCTTGCCGTCCGGGCCAACGATCGCCGACCAGCTGCTCCGCACCCGGGTCTTGAGGTCTGCCGGAAGCGGAACATAGGCCAGCTCATTGGCGGCGGCGTCACCCTTGTTGAAAGCATTGTCGAAGTACGACAGCACGGCCCTGCCAGTCGCTGCGTCGGTTTGGTTCTTGTGCATCAACACAAAGGTCGCGCCGGTAATCGGCCAGGCGTTGGCGCCCGGTTCATTCAACAGGAGCAGGTAGAAGCCTTCTGCCTTCGACCAGTCTGCGCTGGCTGCCGCATCGGCGAAGCTCTCGGCCGTGGGCTCGACGAACGTCCCGGCGGCGTTCTGGAGGTTTACGTGCGCCATGCTGTTCATCTTGGCGAAGGCGTATTCGACATAGCCGATAGCGCCGGGCGTCTGCTTCACGAAGCCCGCGACGCCGTCGTTGCCCTTGCCGCCCTGCCCTGTCGGCCACTTCACGGCGTCGTTGGCACCGACCACGGCCCACTTCGGCGCGACGGCGGTCAGGTAGCTCGTGAACAAAAAGCTGGTGCCAGAACCATCAGACCGGTGAACCACGGTGATCGGCAGATTCGGCAACGCGACACCGGGGTTGGCCGCAACCAGAGCCGGGTCATTCCACTTCTTAATGTTGCCCAGGTAGATATCAGCCAGTTGGGGACCCGTCAGCTTGAGCTGCCCGCCCGTGACCCCCGGAATGTTCACGACCGGTACCACACCGCCGATGATGGCGGGAAACTGGACCAGGCCGGCGGCGTCCAGGTCTTCCAGCTTCAGCGGTTTGTCAGTGGCGCCGAACGCAACGGTCTTTGCCTTGATCTGCTTGATTCCACCGCCAGACCCGATCGCCTGATAGTTCAGCGACAGCCCGGTTTCAGCCTTTTGCGCCTCGGCCCATTTCGCGAAGATCGGCGCAGCAAATGTCGAGCCTGCCCCCACGATCTGGGCGCCCGCGGCCGGGGCCTTGGCGGCGTCAGGTTTGCCACACGCCGAGAGCGCCAAGCAGGCCGCAAGGCCGAATGCGAAATTCCGGAACACACTGCATCTCCATGCGGGTCGCGACCGCCGTCACTACCGGATTCCAATGCCAGTCGGGCGACGATTTCCCGCCGCTTTTACGACCGTCGTGCGACAGTTCAATGACAGTCGACTAGCCGCGCACAAAAACCGCTGCGCCGGCGGCGGGACATCCCTGGCCTGCGGCCGACATGTCCCGCCGTTCTGAGTGGCTCAGCGGAAGACGGGCTTGCCGTCGGGTCCCACGACCTTGTTCCAGGATTTGCGGACAAGATCCTTCACGGCCGCGGGCATCGGCAGATAGTCCAGCTGCAAGGCCGCTGCGTCACCGCTCTTGTAGGCCCAATCGAAGAATGAGAGCACCTCGCGCCCTTTGGCGGCGTCTTCCTGCTTCGTCTTCACGAGAATGAATGTGGCGCCGGTGATCGGCCAGGCGTCGGCGCCGGGTTGCTCAAGCAGCAGCAGATAGAAGCCGGGCGCCGAGCTCCACTTGGCGTTGGCTGCGGCGGCACTGAAATTGGCGGCGGACGGCGCCACATACTTGCCGACCTTGTTCTGCAGCAGGGTGTAGGTGAGGTTGTTCTGCTTGGCGAAGGCGTATTCGACGTAACCGATCGCGCCGGGCGTCTGCTTCACAAAGGCCGCGACCCCGTCGTTGCCCTTGCCTCCCAGGCCCGTTGGCCACTTCACCGCGTCGTTGGCGCCGACTTCACTGGCCCAACGCGGCGCCTTCATCGAGAGATAGGTGGTGAACAGGAACGTCGTGCCGGAACCGTCAGAGCGGTGAACAACCGTAATAGGTAGGTTCGGCAACGTAACGCCGGGGTTGTACTTGGCGATCAGCGGATCGTTCCACCGCTTCAGCACGCCGCGGAAGATGTCGGCGGTCAACGCGCCTGTCAGCTTGATCTGGCCCGACTTGATGCCCGGCAGGTTGACCACGGGAACAACCCCGCCAATCACCGTCGGAAACATGACGAACCCGCCGGTCGCCAGATCGTCGGGCTTCAACGGTTTGTCTGTCGCGCCGAAATCCACGGTCCCTGCGGTGATCTGTCGGATGCCGCCGCCCGAGCCAATAGCCTGATAGTTGATCCGGTCGCCGGATTGGGCCCGATAGAGCTCGGCCCATTTCGCATAGACGGGGGCCGGAAATGTCGCCCCGGCGCCCGAAACGTCAGCGGCCTGCGCCGTGCTGAATCCCGTCAGGGTCGCCGCAGCGACGATCGCCGTCAGATATCGTTTGAACATGCCAAGTCCCTCATGGAAGGCGCAGATGCGGCGCCCGTTGAAGGTAGGCTCTAGTCAGGTCTCGCAACGTTTAGATGACAGATTTTGTGCTTTTTTGTGACGATGCGCCACAGGTGCTCACTGTCATTAATCTGTCGCGTTATTTTTACAGAATTGTCGCATTCGAGGCCTAGAGACCGGGCTCCACGCGCTTCAAACATACACCAAAGAAGGACTGTCGGAATGGGGATGCCAATCAACAGGAGCCGGGGCGCCTGGCTCTCTGGAAGCCTTGCCGCCGCCCTTCTCTGCAGTGTGTCATCCACCGCCCTGGCGGCGCCGGCCGACAATGCGAAGTTGCAGGCCATGCAACGTCAGCTTGACGATGTGCGCGGGCAGCTTGAGCAAATGCGCGCAGGCAGCGAACGACAGGATCCCCGCCTGAGCGCCATCCAGCAACAGCTGGAGGCCATGGCCACCCAGCTCGCCGATATGAAGACGGCGCAGGACACGGCCGGCACAGACATCGCGACCCTGAAGCAGGCGCCGTCCGGCAGCTTCGTTACGCCGACGCTGTCCAACGGCAAGCCGGCGTTCGCCAGCACCGACGGACGCTTTACTGCGAACATCAAGGCCATCCTGATGTTCGACACGGCCAAGTACTTACAGGACAACAACCTGCCGGCCTCGGTGACGAACCGCGACCTCAATGAGGGCACGAATTTCCGACGCGCGCGGATCGGCCTGGACGGCAAGCTGTTCCGCGACTTCGACTATTCCTTCATATACGAGTTCGGCGGCTCCGGCGGTGAGGATCCCGGCCGGCTCTATGAGGCGTCAATCACCTACACGGCCATCAAGCCGCTCCGGATCAAGGTCGGCGCGTTCGAGCCGAACATCGGACTGGCCGCCGCGGTGTCCACGAGCCAGATGCCGATCCTCGAGCGCCCCGCACCCGCGGAGGTCGCGCGCAACGTCGCCGCCGGCGACAGCCGTGTGGGCTTGCAGGTCAGCGGCGCCGGCGTGTTCGGCGAAGGCGATTCGGGTCTGGCCACACGCTGGTTCGCCAGCACGGCAGTCACCGGAAATACGATCTCGACGATCAGTTCGGCGGCTTCCGCGACGGCCCAGCCGTTTGACGAACAGACTGCCTGGATCGGTCGCGTGGCGCTGGCACCCTACTCCACCACTGAATGGCAGGCGCACGTGGGCGCCAACTATCAATATGTGATCCAGCCCAATGACGCCGGCGTCGCCGCCGCGCCGCGCTATGGTGTTCAATTGCGAGACCGCCCGGAATTACGCGTCGATGGGACCCGACTGATCGACACCGGCGCAATTGATGCACGGCATGTCACCGTCATGGGCCTGGAGGGTGCCTTCCAGACGGGTCCTTTCCTGATCGAGGGTGAGTACTTCAAATACAAGATCGACCGTCGCATCACCGCCGCGCTGATTCCGGCGGATCCCAGGTTCACCGGCTGGTATGTGCAGGGCTCCTGGATCCTGACGGGCGAGTCCCGCCCCTACAATCCGATCGACGCCCGCTTCGACGCTCCGAAACTGAACTACAATTTCAACCCCGAAGCCGGGACCTGGGGCGCCTTCGAGCTGGCCGCGCGCTACTCGATGATCGATCTGAACTATCGCGAAGGCGTCGGCGGCGCGCCGGTGCTTGGCGCCGTTCGCGGCGGCGAACAGAAGATCGGCACTGTGGGGGTCAACTGGTACCTGAACCCGTCCATGCGGATCATGCTGGACTACCAGCGCGTCAAGATTGACCGCCTCGGGCCGACCGGCCTCCAGGTCGGCCAATCCTACAACGCCCTCGCCGCAAGGGGACAGGTCAACTTCTGAAGGTTGGGACTACGTCATCAAGCTGACATCGGGAAACTCTAGGTTGCCGAACGCAAACTCGCTCCCCAATCCAAGGTCGACCTTCCCGTAGTCGATCCGGCCGCGACCGCCCCCCGGTCGCGGCCATTTCTTTGTTCATGCGGCCATGGGTTCCGGCGCGACCCGGGGAACAGCGGCCAGGGTCTTGCGGGTCTCAAGCCAGTAGACGATCCGAAACTGTCCGTCGAAGTCTTCCACAAGGGCCGTGCAACTCTCGACCCAGTCGCCGTCGTTCAGATAGTCGATACCGTCGAAGTCTCGCCGCTCGGCCTTGTGGATGTGGCCGCAGATCACGCCCTGCACGCCGCGCCGTCGCGCCTCGTCGGCCATGGCGGTTTCGAACTGATCGATGAAGGCCACCGCGTCCTTCACCTTGTGCTTCAGAAAGGCCGAGAGACTCCAGTAGTTGAGACCGAACAGCCTGCGCAGCCGGTTAAGGTGGGTGTTCAGCGTCAGCAGGCCGCGATAACTCCAATCGCCCAGAAAGGCTAACCAGCGGGCATTCTGGACCACCCCGTCGAACTCGTCGCCGTGGGTCACCAGATATCGCCGACCGTCTGCGGCTTCGTGGATGGCATCGCGCGCGACGACCACTCCGCCAAAGTGCACGCCGCAAAAATCGCGAACCCCCTCATCGTGATTGCCGGGAATGTAGATGACGCGAACGCCTTTTCGCGCCATCCGCAGGATCTTCTGAACCACGTCGTTGTGCGATTGCGGCCAGAACCATCCGGATCTCAGCTTCCATCCATCGACGATGTCGCCGACCAGATAGAGGGTCTCGCACTCCAGCTCCCGGATGAACTCCAGTAGCAGCTCAGCCTGACAGCCACGTGTGCCCAGATGGATGTCCGAGATGAACGCGGTACGGCAACGAACCTTCGGCATTTCGATCCCCCAAGCAAACCCTCGCTAGGCAGAGTCGATGACAGGCCCGTGACGCGCGTTATCCGTCCTCGTCGAGCGCATAACCGGCCGAGCGAACGGTACGGATCAGGTCCGGTGCACCCGGCCTGCGCAACGCCTTTCGCAGGCGCCCGACATGGACATCGACGGTGCGCAGTTCGACATAGGTATTCGCGCCCCAGACCGAATCGAGCAGTCGCTCGCGGCTGAACACCCGGCCCGGCCGCTGCATAAAGAAGTCCAGCAGGCGGTATTCCGTGGGCCCAAGATGCACGTCCTGGCCGCTGCGCGTGACCCGGTGGCGCGCGCGGTCCAGCAACAGATCGGCATACTCCAGTTGCTCGTCCAGCAATTCCGGGCGCGTCCGGCGCAGTAACGCCCGGATTCGGGCCACCAGCTCGCTCATGGCAAACGGCTTGACCACATAGTCGTCGGCACCGGTCTCAAGACCGCGGATCTTGTCAGCCTCTTCACTCCGCGCGGTCAGCATGATCACCGGCGTGCGTCGGGTCTCAGCATTGGCGCGAATTTGCCGGCAGATCTCGACCCCGGACACCTTGGGCAGCATCCAGTCCAGAATAACCAGATCCGGAGGCTCTTCGGTGATGCGCAGCAGCGCCTCTTCACCGTCCGCCGCGCGCTCGACCCGAAATCCTTCTTTCATAAGGTTGTAGTCGAGAAGGGTCGCCAGAGCGTCCTCGTCCTCCACCACCAGAATGTAGGGCGTTACGATGACGGTGACTCCACTTCGGGCGCCGCAAAACTGATCTTCGGACGCTCACCGACCAGTTCCTCGCCCGTCATCTGGAAGTGCAGAATTTCGGCAATGTTGGTCGCGTGATCGCCGATCCGCTCAAGGTTCTTGGCCACAAACAAGAGATGTGCGCCGGCCGCCACCGAGCCCGGAGAGGTCGACATCATCACCAACAATTCGCGGAACAGGCTTTCGTAGTGTTCGTCCACCTCGCCGTCGCGACGCCAGACGTCCAGCGCGGGTTCGACTTCGCCGGCGGCATAAGCGTCCAGCACCTCGCGCAACCGCGACGATACCAGCCGCCCCAGGCGCTCGATGGCACCGGTCAGCGGCAGTAACGGCTCGCCAGCCGAAAGCACCAGGCTTCGTTTGGCGATATTGCGCGCCAGATCGCCACAGCGTTCCAGATTCATGGCCAGTTTCAGGGTCGAGATCGCCCGGCGCAAATCAGCTTCGCCGGGGTGATGGCGACCAATCAGCGCCAGGGCGCGCCGTTCGACCTCGGTCTGCATGCTGTCCAGCCGCAGGTCGCGGATGATCAAGGCCTGTGCCAGCGGGACATCGCGCCGTATCACCGCGTCGACGGCATCCACGACCTGGGCTTCTGCAAGCCCACCCATCCGGATCACTTCAGCCGTCAGCTGCCGGAGTTCGGCGGCGAGCGAACGGGTCATTGGAGCTTCTCCATTCCCCTAGACTAATGCGATCTCGCGACAGTTTTGCGACAGCTAGGGTTGGGAGGCGGCCCTGGGCAGGTATACGCTGAATGTACTGCCCTCGCCCTCTGCACTTTCCACCGTCAGCCCGCCGCGATGGCGATCGATGATGTGCTTGACGATGGCCAGACCCAGGCCGGTGCCGCCACTGCGCTGGCCCTCGACGCGATAGAAGCGTTCAGAAAGACGTGGAAGGTGCTGACGCGCGATGCCCACGCCAGAGTCCGTTACCCGTAATACCACGTAGGCTTTCCCGTCACCGCCATCGGGCGACAGCAATGACAGGCCGAACCCAACACGACTTGAGGCCCGGGCGGCCTCAAGATTTGGCGCCAGGTTAACAGCCACCCGCACCTCGCCCCCGCGCGGCGTATACTTCACGGCATTGTCGACCAGGTTCTGGATCACCTGGACCAGTTGATCCCGGTCACCGGTTACCGATCCGGCGTCAGCCTCGGCGCAGACCGAAACTCTCACCTCCCGCGCTGCAGTCAGGGGACGTATCGCGTCGGCGACGTCCTCGATGGTACGGGCCAGATCCACCCGACCGGACGGCGCAATATGCTCATTAAGTTCAATACGGCTCAGGGACAACAGGTCATCCACCAGCCGCGCCATCCGGGTCGCCTGCTGAGCCATGATGCCCAGGAACTTTTCGCGCGCCTCCGGGTCATCCTTGGCGTGGGTCCGGAGGGTTTCCACGAAGCCGGCCAGAGAGGCCAGGGGGGTCCGCAACTCGTGGCTGGCGTTGGCGAGGAAGTCGGCACGCATCCGTTCGGTGCGTCGCGCGTCGGTTTCGTCGCGCAGCATCACCACCAGCTGGTTCGGGGCGCCGGGCACGGTTTCAAGCGGGCGGGCGAAGGCACGCCAGAATCGGGGCTGTACGCCGATGGTCTCGAAGGCCACCTCGGTCGACGTCGACGTCGCCAACGCACCCTCGATCGCCTCCAGCACTTCGGGTCGCCTCAGCGCCGCCCCCAGGGGCGCGCCGGTCAGCTCAAGACGAAACACGTCCCTGGCCGCCTGGTTGGCATAGGCGATCTCCGGGGCCTCATCCTCGCCGCCACGCACCAGAAGGACAGGCTCAGGCAACAGCTCGAGAATGAGTGGGGCGGCGGGCCCAGCGCCCGATCTTGCCGGCTCGTCAGGCACTCAAACCCCCGGCAGACCAAGCTGCGCCGCCGTCTCGCGCAGGGCCTGCTGATCACCAGTCGATCCCGCAAAGGCCTGACGCGCGGCGCGATAGTCTGCTGCCGCCTGATCAGCCTGGCCCAGCACCATCCGCGCGCGGATCAATTGCTGCCAGCCGGCACGATCGCGCGGGTTCTGCTTCAGTTTCTCCGCCAGACCATTGACCATGCCCAGAACCATGGCGTCTCGTTCGCCGGGTTTCATGCTCTGGGCCGCTGCCATTTGCTCCCGGGTGGGGCCAGGCTGGCCGAGCGCGGGCGCTGTGGCATCACCTGTCACCGGCGGCAAGCGTCCGGAGATGTCCATCTTTCGATCAGCCGCCACCTTTTCCACAAAGGTCCGCACCTCGGGTGCCCAAGGCGCACCGGGCGGCGCCGACTTCAACAGGGCTATCCAGTCGTTCATGGCCGCTTCGGACTCTCCGCGCTGATCCTTGGCGACGCCCAGATAGTAGCGTGCTCTCGGGTCGCCGGGTTCGACCGCCACGGCGCGGCGGAACAGCGCCTCCGCGGCCGGCGTGACCTGTCCGTCGGCCGCCAGGACCGTCGACTCACCTTGGGCAGAAATGTATTCGTTGTTGGTGGGGTCCAAAGCGACGGCCTTGCCATAGGCGACGGCAGCGTCGGCATTTCGACCGGTCTGCAGATAGGACCATCCCAGCATCCGCCAACCCTCGGCATTGTCAGGGCGTTGCTGCATCTGCGTCTCGAGTTGAGCGATCATGGCGGCGGTTTCGCCCTGCTGATGACCCTCGGATGGTGCTGCGACGATTGCCGCCCCCGGCGCGCTCTTCACATTGGGCTTCCCCATCGCGAGGTAGAGGCCGGTGCCGGCAAGCGTCACCACAGCCACGATGGTCATCGCCACGATCAAGAGGGTGCGTTCAGCCAAGGGTCGGGCCGGCGCCTCTGGCTTACGACCTTCCGCCAGCACCCTGCGCTTCAGGTCACTCTTCAGCGCTTCGGCCTCCGTGTCGGCAATGACACCCGCCACCGCCTGAGCCTCCAACTCACCCAGTTGCGCCTTGAGGACTCCGACCGAATCCATGCGTTCGGCACGTGCGGCGTCGTGCCGCCGGATCAGCGGAATAGCCAGGCCGACAGCGGCCAGGACGGTCATCAGTGTGAGGATCATCCAGAGCATTCAGTCAGCCTTGTTCGTTTTCAGCAGGTCCGACACTTCGGCCTCCTCGGCTTCGCTCAGCGTTGCGTCGCCCTGGGAAGCCCGCCCCCGTATGTAGACTGCGACGCCAATGCCGCCCAACAACAACGCCGCCAGCGGGCCGAACCAGAGTTCCAGCGTATCGAACTGCAGGGGCGGCTTGAGGCGCACGAAATTGCCGTAGCGCTCGACGAGGAAATCCATGGCCTGGCGGTCGGAGTCGCCGGCGGCGATGCGTTCACGCAGGATCACCCGCAGATCCCGCGCCAGCGCCGCATCGGAGTCGTCGATCGACTGGTTCTGACAGACCACGCAGCGCAAGGTCTTGGAGAGCTGGTGCGCCCGCGCCTCCAGCACCGGATCGGCCAGCTGTTCGTCGGGATTCACAGCGGCCGCCGGACCCGCCACCACCATCAGCATCGCCGCCAGCAATAGCCATCGTCTCACGGCTCGCCCCTCAGCTTTTCCATCAACGGGCCGATGTTGGTGGCCCAGTCTTCGCCACTGATGGCGCCCACATGGCGATACCGGACGCGACCCGCCTTATCGACCACAAAGGTTTCCGGAACGGCGGAGACGCCCATGTCGATCCCCGTCCGACCGCTCACGTCACTGCCGACCCGCACATAGGGGTCTCCGCGATCCACAAGCCACTTGAAGCCCGCCTCCGGCTGATCTTTCCAGTCAACTCCATGTAGGGCGACACCCTGCTCACGCAAGCGCATCAGGAGCGGATGCTCGTTCCGGCATGCCGCGCACCACGACGCATAGAAGTTGATAAGCATCGGCTCGCCACCGACGTCCTTTGAGGTGAAACCCGGATCGTTTGGCCGCACGGGCGGCAGGTTGAACCCCGGTACGGCCTTGCCAATCATCATCGACGGCAAAAGCGATGGATCGCGCTTCAGGCCGGCAAAGAAGGCGATGAGAACCAACGCCAGCACCACGACCGGCGCAACGAACAGAAGTCGCCTCATTCTGCGGCCACCGGCTGCGAACCGGTCCCGACCTTGACCGAAGCGCCGATGCGGAGACGACGATCACTTAGCGACACCGCTCCGCCCATGGCCATCACGAGGCCCCCAACCCAGATCCAGATGATCAACGGATGGTTCCACATCCGCACGACAATACCGGCGTCCG
>JANNFM010000275.1:0-4828 GCA_031379795.1 Alphaproteobacteria bacterium | reverse complement strand
GTGACGACGCCAGGCACGACGTGCGGTGCCAGCATATCCAGGCACTCCGCGCCCAGCCGCCCGGCGGCGCGCATGCCTTCAAACCCGACGGCGTCATGCAGCTTGATCTGGCCTGTGCGGTGATCGGCGTCGAGGGTGTCGGTCATGGGATACTCCGAAGGCCTATGTCGCGCTTTTGGGGCGGAAATTCAACCGGGGCGACGGATCGGAAATCCAGGATTTATTGATATTCTCGAATATTTCGACTAGTCATAGTTTTTGAAGCGAGGCTCCAATGCCCAGTGTCTCCATTTCGTCCGGCGAATTCCTAAAGGCCTATGGGCGGATCGTGGAGACTGCGCTGGTGGAACCGGTGTCGATCACCACGCATGGCCGCGAGCGGCTGGTGCTGCTCTCAGCCGCCGAATACCGCCGCCTCAAAGCGCAGGATCGTGTCGCACTCTACCCTTGGGAACTGAGTGACAGCGACTTGCGCGCGCTGGAACTGTCCGAACCCCCGGCGTCTGCGGCGCAATTCGACCACGAGACCGGGATCAAATAGCCTGTGGCGCTTCCGTTGCCGGAACCAGGTCTTGTCATCGGCTATGCCTACCTCTGGCGACATGAAGCGCGTCGTGGACAAGAGGAAGGCCGCAAGGTTCGACCCTGCGTGATCGTTCTGTCCGTGCACGACCTGGCCGGAATGACCGTCGTCACAGTGGCGCCGATTACCCACAGTGCGCCTGACCGGCCTGAAATGGCGGTCGAAATCCCGGCCGACACCAAACGCCGCCTTGGTCTCGACGGAACCCGGTCATGGATCATCGCCGGAGACCTGAACCGGTTCGTCTGGCCGGGTGTTGATCTTCGCCCGACGGGTGGCGCGCGCGGTGACCATGCCTACGGAATGTTGCCCAGGTCTCTCTATCGACAGGTCCGTGACCGGGTTCTGGCGCTGGCCAGGGCGGGCCGGGCGGGCGTTACCGGTCGGGATGGGTAGGCGGTGGCAGGTTGGCGCCTGTCCATGGGACTGGCCGTGCGATCCGTACCGAATCCGGCGTGATCTCGCAGGCCTGCGCGAGTACCTCGACGCCTGCGTTCGCTGCAGTCGTCAGCCCTGCCGCATAGGCCGGGTCCAGATCGTGACAGGCCGCAAAGGCGTCGCAGTCGGTGCGCTGGATGACGAACAGCATCACGGCGCGGTCGCCGGCCTCGACCATGGCGGTGAGCTCTTTCAGGTGTTTGAGGGATCGGGCGGCCACGCAGTCGGGAAACTCTGCCAGGGTGCCCGTGCGCCGCAGGTGACAGTTCTTCACCTCCAGCCAACAAGGCGCGCGGCCCGGCGCCTCCAGCAGGAAATCCACGCGTGAGTTCACGCCATAGCGCACCTCGCGCCGGTGAGTGGTGTAGCCCACGAGCTCCGGGATCGCCTCTTCCGCCAGCGCCTCGGCGACCAGGCGGTTGGGGTGCATGGTGTTGATCCCTACCAGCCCGCCGTCGGCCTCCACCAGTTCCAGGGTGTGGGCGAGTTTACGCTTGGGATTGTCGGATCGGGAGACCCAGGCCGGCAGCCCCGGCGTGTTCAGCCCCAGCATCGCGCCGGGGTTGGGGCAGTGGGCGGTGATCTCACGACCGTCATCCAGCAAGACGTCGGCGAAGAAGCGCTTGTAGCGGCTGACAAGCGTGCAGCGTTCGAGGGGGGAGGGGAAGTTCATGGTCTTGCCGATCTCATCGTTTTCGCCCTACAGATCAACCTCAATGCGAGGGGCGGGCCGGTGAATGCGTGCTGAACTGCTGATCTGGATTGTCGGCAATCTTGTAATGCCAGCAATACCCGTGATTTCGGTGTACTTCGCTCAGTTGATCGCTGGTTCGAAGCCAACGGTCGAGTCAGAGCTTGAAGACGGCATCTTGTTTTTCTATGCGGTCACCGCTGCGGCGATTCTAATCATGGACCTCTGGAAAGATCGTATCGGCGATTCATCGGTGGTCCCGATCGGGTTCTCAACGGCCTATATTTCCGTGGCGCTGGTATTCTTGATATTTGCTTCAGGCGCATATTTTATCACGGCGCTGGCGCACACTGGTCGGCTCGATCATGACGGGTAAACCTTCAGCAAGAAAACCTTGGCGCATCTGTCGTGGCAATTCGCAACCGCAATGACTATCTTATCGCTCGGTGCTCGGGTTTGGAGCGGACTCTATTGACCGATATATCTCGTAAGTCGTCAGGTTCTGGCAATCGATTGCCAATCGACGCGGGCGGTACGCTTCGAGCGCTACAACTCGGGTTAGCGGGTGTGAGCGCGGCGGGGCCGTTGGCCGTTGTGCTTGCAGCTAATGCTGTACCGGTCGTGTTAATGGGTGCGATGCCGGTGGTGCTTGGTGCTGCTGGTGCATGGATTGGCTACCTTGCAGGTCGAAACGAAAAATAGCCGATCACAGCCCTCCGCCGGGCTTTCGGCCGGTGCTTCTTTGCCCCCGATCCATCCCGGCGAGGTGCTGATGGAGGATTTCCTGCGGCCTCTGGGGATTGGCACCACAGTGGCGGCCAATCGGATGGGCCTGCCCCGGACCCGGATAGAGCGGGTGGTGCGCGGCGAGGTGGGGATCACGGCGGATACGGCGTTGCGGCTGGAGGCGTTTCTGGGCGCGCCTGCACAGGTGTGGCTGAACCTGCAGAACCTTTATGATCTGGAGGTCGGTCGGGGGCGTGCCCACGCCTCAATCCCCGGCATACGCCCGTGGTCGAGCGACATCGGATAGATCGCCGCAGCCTGACGGGCAGCGCTTGACCTACCCGGCTAAAACCCTCGATCCGGTTCTGTCCGGATCAAGGGCTTCAACCTCGGCGATTACGCAACGCGGCGCGTCGCGCCATCGGGCTCTCCGAACCTATTTCTTTTCGGTGGTAGTTCTGGTGCTGGTGCTCGAGCCGGGGTCACCGGTCATGGCGTCGGGCGCAGTGGTGGTGGTCGACTCGGTCGTGCTGGTGCTGGCTTCGGGCGCCGGCGTTGTAATGTTGACCGCCGGCGGCGTGACAGTGACCTCGGTCGGCGCGGCGGGCGCGGGCGGATCAGCTTGCTGGGTTTGCGAGCAGGCCGAAAGGCTCAAGGCCAGGATGGCGGCGGCGAGAATGGCGCGGTTGTTCATGTGGCGTACCCCGGAGGTGGATCCCTCGTGTGTGCAACGCCGCGAGATTGAATTTTGTTGCGCCTGTTGGTGACCTGCCTGGGTGCGGCTACAAACGCCGACCAGATTTTCGAGAACCTGAATGACCCAGCCGAGTGAAGACCGCGTCACCGCCGCCGTGCTGGTGATCGGCGACGAGATTCTTTCCGGCCGGACGCAGGATACCAATACCCGCGACATCGCCCGCTATCTGGGGGTCATCGGGGTGGACCTGGCCGAGACCCGCACGGTGCCGGATGTGATGGACGAGATCGTCGATGCCCTGAACGCGCTCAGGGCTCGCTATGACTATGTGATCACGACCGGCGGGATTGGCCCCACTCATGACGACATCACCGCCGACGCTGTGGCGCAGGCGTTCGGCGTGGAACTCTATGAGCATCCCGACATCATCGCCATGATGACCGCGCGCTGGAGCGGCGAACTTAACGCGGCGCGGCGGCGCATGGCGCGTGTTCCGGTGGGTGGGGAACTGGTCAAGAATCCGGTGCAAGGGCCGCCCGGCTTCATGATCGGGAATGTCTTCACCCTGGCCGGCGTGCCGCAGATCATGCGCGGCATGTTGGAAGATGTCGGGCCCCGGATGCGGGGCGGGCGGCCGACGGTGTCGCGGACGGTGAGAGTTGTTGGCTCCGGCGAAGGCGTGATCGCGGCCCCCCTGGAAGCCGTCGCCAAGGCGCATGCCGACATGTCGCTGGGCAGCTATCCCTTCTATGGCGCGGACGGCTTCGGCTCGAACCTGGTGCTCCGCAGCCGGGACGCCGCGCAGCTGGGCGATGTGGTGGTTGAGCTGATTGCCGCGCTTAAGGGTGCCGGGATCGACAATGTCGAAGAGGTCGAAGCCACCTGATCCGCCGCAGAGTCGCTTGACCGACGTAGGGGCGCCCGCATCAAGTCGTTCCCAAACTCGGGGAGGCTTCTCAAGATGGCGTTCAATCCTTTCGACCTGACCGGCAAGGTGGGTCTGATCACCGGCGGCAACGGCGGCATCGGCCTGGGCATGGCCGAGGGGCTGGCCGCGGCGGGAGCCCGGGTCGCGGTCTGGGGCCAAAACCCCGACAAGAACGCCAAGGCAGAAGAGACGCTGAAAGCCTACGGTGTCGACGTGCTGGTGCAGAAGGTGGATGTCGCTGACGAGGCCGCCGTGGTTGCCGCCGTCGCCGAGGTGGTGGCCAAGTTCGGGCGCATCGATTTCTGCGCCGCCAACGCGGGCTTGGGCGGCGGTGCACCGTTCGACGAAATGACTACGGAGAAGTGGCGGCGCGTCACCACCGTCAACCTGGACGCCGTCTTCTGGACGTTCCGCGAGGCGGCGAAACACATGGTCGAGCGCTCGCGGGCGGGCGACCTGGGAGGGTCCCTGCTGGTGACATCATCGACCTCGGCGATCCACGGCGCACCGCGCAACCAGGCCTATGCCGCAACCAAGGGCGCGGTGCTTTCGATGGTGCGTGGTCTGGCGGTGGAATACGCCCGCTACGGCATCCGCGCCAACTCGGTGCTGCCCGGCTGGATCCGCTCGGACATGACGGCGGCGGCCCAGAAGTGGGACAAGTTCAACGATCAGGTGATCGGCCGGGTGCCGATGCGCCGCTGGGGTGAGCCCGAGGATTTCTCCGGCCTGGCGGTCTATCTGGCGTCCGACGCCTCGAAGTTC
>JANNFM010000243.1:0-7636 GCA_031379795.1 Alphaproteobacteria bacterium | reverse complement strand
CCCAAGCGCCGTTGTCCCACCGCCACTTCCGCCGCCGGTTGAAATCCCGCCCCTGACCCCTGCTCAGGCGCAGACGGCTCTGAAGGTAATGCAGGCGGCAGATCTGCAAGGCCTGCAGCCGAAGACCTATGTTCCGGATGGGGTCGCTGCGTCCGGCGAGCTGACGCCTGTGCAACAGACCGCTTTGGCGGATGGGCTGCTGCGATACGCGCACGATGTGCACATCGGTCGCATGGACGCTGCGGAGTTCCCGGATTTCTGGGCCGTGCGACCGGCCGCCTATGACCCGGCGCCGGATCTGGTCCGCGCCCTGGCCGAGGGGCGGCTACAGGCGTGGCTGGATAGTCTGCCGCCGCGCTATTCAGGCTACGCGGCGCTGAAGCGCGGTCTGGCCCGCTATCGTGAAATCTCGACGGCGGGTGGCTGGAAGGCGCTGGCGCCGGGCAAGCCGATGGGCCTTGGTTCGGTTGATCTCAGGGTGCCCGCCCTGAGAGCGCGACTGGCGGCGGAGGACCCGCAGGTAGCTGCCGTGGGCGCCGCGGCCTTCGACAAGCCGTTGCAGGAGGCTGTCCAGCGCGCCCAGCGACGCTTCGGCCTCAATCCCGACGGTGTGGTTGGGCGCGAGTTGCTCAGCCATCTGAACCAGCCTGTCGGCCAGCGGGTGTTGCAGATCATCGCCAATATGGAGCGCTGGCGCTGGTTGCCGTCAGTCATGCCGGCCACTCGTGTGCAGGTCAATTCCGGGGCGGCGGTAGTGACCCTGTTCCGAGACAATCAGCCGGTCATGTCGATGAAGGCGGTCTCGGGTCGACCCGGCAACGAAACCCCGATGCTGGTTTCTGTGATCCATAGCGTGGTGATCAATCCACCCTGGAACGTGCCCTCAGGGATCGCGCAAAAGGAACTGTGGCCCAAGGAGAAGGCCAACCCCGGCTATCTGGTCAGCAAGGGCTACCGGATCATTCCGGTGGAGGGAGGCCAACCGCGCCTGCAACAGGCCTCGGGCGACCAGAGTGCGTTGGGGCGTTTCAAGTTCGACTTCGACAATCCCTTCGCGGTCTATCTACATGACACCCCGTCGAAGGGCGGCTTCGGACAGTTCGCACGCCAGGACAGTCATGGCTGTGTCCGGCTGGAGAAACCCCGAGCCCTGGCCGAAGCCTTGCTGGCAGGCGATGCGACCTGGACGCCGGACGCCATCGACACCCAGCTTGAGGGCGACAAGACAGTTCGCGCACGGCTGTCGGCTCAGGTGCCGGTTTTCATCCTCTACTGGACGACGTTTGCGGGCGCCGATGGCCAGATGCACTTCCGCACCGACCCCTATGACTGGGATCGGGACTTGCTGCAGCGGGTTGGCGTTCTGGCCGCGCCTGCCAAGTCACCGCTGGCCAAGGTGTAGGAGGCCAAGATGCTGAAAACCGTGCTCTGGATTGCTGCGGCCTGTGTCGCCGTGCTGCTGGCCCTGTCCGTCAGCCGCAGCCTCAAGTTCAACGACGCGCCGAAATCAGCGCCCGCCGCGGTGGTTGTTGAGCCCGCAGAAGCGCCGGTTGTCGCCACGCCGCCGCCGCCGCCGGTGGCCGCCAAGCCCGCCCCGACGCCCGATGAATTGCAGATTCAGGAAGACGCGGCCGCCACCGGCATGACCACGGTGGAGCCGGAAGAAGCGCCGCTGACGAATTAGGAAGTCATCCACGACAGCTGACCCCCACACCACCGC
This sequence comes from Alphaproteobacteria bacterium, assembly GCA_031379795.1. Classification (GTDB taxonomy): domain Bacteria; phylum Pseudomonadota; class Alphaproteobacteria; order Caulobacterales; family Caulobacteraceae; genus Phenylobacterium. The sequence goes on along the minus strand of JANNFM010000243.1, from coordinate 5,916 downwards.
TCATCCCGGCGAATGCCGGGACCCAGATCGCGAATCTCGGTGGCGGTTTGGATGGCCCTGGTGCTTCTCGGGCCCACCTCGGTGCTTTTCCATCTGGGTCCCGGCATTCGCCGGGATGAGCGGGATTGGGATACGGCTCAGCCGGGCCGGCTAAGCTGCAGACCGCACTCTACGATCCCCGCCATTGGCGAACGCGGCCCGTGTCGACGTGGATGAAGTTGGACACCGGATAGTAGCCGACGCCGCCGGCGCCAAGATCCAGCGCCGCGTCGCGCAGGTTGGACAGGTCGACGCCCTCAAGGCGGATGTCGATGGCCTTGCCCAGGACATGCTGGCTGTGTTCAGCCACGCCGCTGCTCCGCCGACTCAGCATGGCGTTGGTTTTGGGCGAGCGATAGCCGGAGATGACCTGAAAGGGCTGGCGGGCCTCGAGCTTGCTGCCGATGGCGTGCAACGCGTCAAACAAGGTGGGATCGATGAATCGCTCATCGCCGGTGCGCCAGTCACGCATCACCCGCGTGGCTTCGGCCAGGGCGTCGGGCAGGTAGCTGCCGTTGGCGTAGTAAACCTCGTTGAAGGTCTCGCCGGTGTGCAGGTTGTCCAGCACCGCGCGGCGCGGCTCCCAGATATCCAGTTGCTGTGCCCAGGCGGGGGCGGCGATCGCACTGAGGCCGAACGCGGCCCCGAACTTCAGAACGTCTCTTCGGCGGACGAGGTTGGGCATTGAGCCTCCGGGCCGTCTTCGGGAGGCTGCAAAATGGCGCGACAATCCTTAACGTCAACCCTACAAGTCCGTGAGTGCGACACTCCGCCGCCTGTGCCGATCCTGGGCGAAGACCGCGAGGCGTTGCGCCGGAGCCCTCACACCGCTATCTGCACGCCCGACTTCCAGCACATTCGAGAGCGAGCTCCGACGCCCCATGGCGCAGCAATACATTTTCCAGATGCAGGGCCTGACCAAGGCCTATCCCGGTGGCAAGAAGGTGTTCGAGAACATCTGGCTGTCGTTCTACTCCGACGCCAAGATCGGCGTGGTCGGCGTCAACGGCTCGGGCAAGTCGACGCTGCTCAAGATCATCGCCGGCGTTGACAAAGAGTTTAACGGCGAGGCCAAGGCCGCCGACGGCGTCAAGATGGGCTACCTGGAGCAGGAGCCCCACCTGGACGAGAGCCTGGATGTCTGGGGCAACGTCATCAGCTGGTGCGAAGAGAAGAAGATCTTCGACCGCTACAATGCCATCGCTGTCGAACTGGGTGACAACTATACTGACGAACTGATGGAGGAGATGACCGCCCTCCAGGAGAAGATCGACGCGGGCGACCTCTGGGACATCGATTCCAAGATCGAGATGGCGACGGATGCGCTCCGCTGCCCGCCCAATGACTGGAAGGTCGACAAGCTGTCGGGGGGTGAAAAGCGCCGCATCGCGCTGGCCCGCCTGCTGCTCTCAAAGCCCGACATGCTGTTGCTGGACGAACCCACCAACCACTTGGACGCCGAAAGCGTGGCCTGGCTGCAGCACCATCTGGAGGTGTTCCCGGGCTGCGTGATCCTGGTCACTCACGACCGCTACTTCCTGGATCAGGTGACCAAATGGACCCTGGAACTGGATCGCGGCAAGGGCATCCCCTACGAGGGCAACTACTCCGGCTGGCTGGAGCAAAAAACCAAGCGCGTCATCCAGGAGCAATCCGAGAGCACCGCCCGTCAGCGCGCCATGACCCGCGAACTGGAATGGGTGCGCTCCGGCGCGAAGGCCCGTCAGGCCAAGTCCAAGGCTCGTCTGGCGGCCTATGACGACATGGTCCGCGAACAGGAAAATTCCCGCGAGGCCCAGACCACCGCGACTATTCAGATCCCGCCGGGCCCGCGCCTGGGCAATCTGGTGCTGGAGGCCAAGGGGCTGTCGAAGTCCTATGGCGACAAGGTGCTGTTCGAGGACCTGACCTTCAGCCTGCCGCCCAACGGCATCGTCGGCGTGATCGGCCCCAACGGGGCCGGCAAGTCGACCCTGTTCAAGATCATCACCGGCCAGGAGCAACCCGACGGCGGCACCTTCCGGGTCGGCGAGACCGTCAAGCTGGCCTATGTCGACCAGAGCCGCGACGCGCTGGATCCTTCCAAGACGGTTTGGCAAGAGGTCTCCCAGGGGTTGGACGTTTTGGCCGTCGGCAAGCGCGAGATCAACACCCGCTCCTACGTGGGCTCGTTCAATTTCCGGGGTGGTGACCAGCAAAAGAAGGTGGGCCTGTTGTCGGGCGGTGAGCGCAACCGCGTCCACCTGGCCAAGACCCTGACCACCGGCGGCAATGTCATCCTGCTCGATGAGCCCACCAACGACCTGGATATCGAAACCCTGCAGAACCTGGAAGAGGCGCTGGAGGAATTCGCGGGCTGCGCGGTGGTGATCAGCCACGACCGCTGGTTCCTGGACCGCCTCTGCACCCACATCCTGGCCTTCGAGGGCGACAGCCACATCGAATGGTTCGAGGGCAACTTCGAAGCCTATGAGGAAGACAAGAAGCGCCGCCTTGGCGCCGACAGCCTGATCCCGCATCGGATCAAGTTCCACAAGTTCACGCGGTAGTTTGTTGGGGTTGAACGCGCCCGCCTTCGCCGTAAGGTAGCCTTCCAGTCTGACCGGGTTTCAGGGTTGCACCTGGGGGTCGCGCGCGGGGGTGAACTATGGCCGTCTATGCCTTCGAAGTGATGTCTCAGGGGCAGGCCTCGGGGTTCGTCGCATCGGACGGACTGGTCATCGCCAACACGAGTGCGGGGGCAGGGGCCAGCACTCTCGTGACGTTCAGCGCCTCCGGCGTAACGCTCTCGCTTGCGGGGCGGACGCTCAACTTCGGGACAGCGTTCACGGATCAGGTCCGCTCGCTACGACCGGCCGGCGAGCCTGGCCTGATTGTCGGCACGCCCCGAAACGATGTGATCACCGGGTATGGGAAGGCCTCAGATCCCTTCGACCAGATCGGAGACGTCCTACATGGCAACTCTGGCGACGACATTCTGAACGGGGGGTTTGGTCTTGACACCCTGTCAGGCGGCGAAGGTGCCGACGTCTTTGTGTTCGGGCTCGGACAAGGCGTGGACGTCGTCACAGACTTCCAGGCTGGCGATCGCCTGGCATTCTTTGGTGGCCTGCCCGGGGCTGATGACTACGCCGAACTTTCGTTTGCTACGGAGGCGGCAGCCGCCCTTTATGCCCAGACTGAGATTCAGGCAGGCCGTCTAAATTTTGTTGTCGCGCAGGTCGGGGCGAACCTGATCGTGAGCGTCGACAGTCTTGGCAGAAACAACACGGCCAACCGCATCATCCTTCAGAACACCACGCTTGACGCCATAGACCGGCAGAGCTTTGCAGACGCCTCGAAAGTCGTAACCTCGCTGTCGCCGTCGCCACCGCCTCCGGTCAACGCCCCGCCGCCACTGACGCTGGCGGCTACACCAACCCCCGCCCCTATCGCGCCCGGTCCGCCGCCCGTTTCCGGGGATATCTCGGCCTACGGCGACATTCGCGGCAGCATGGACTTGATCCACTTCGGGCACCTTCAGGGCGCGCAGGTCATTGAAGCGACCTCGGTGGTGTACACGCTACGGCAGCCGGATGTCAGTCTGCGGATGGGCGGAACGCTGCACTATTCAAACGGGACGCAACTTGCCAGAGGCCAGGTCGGGTTCTTCGAGCTATCCACGACCCGCGGCGGCGAATTCTCAACGCTCCTCAGAGTTACCGAACTGGGCTTTGAAGTCACCGCCTTCAGCTATTGGGTGGAGCAAGACGCCAACCCGGAGGCGCTCAAGACGATCCTTGCCGGCGATGACAGTCTGGCTGGAAGCGCGGGCGCCGACCTTTTCCGTACCTACGCGGGCCGGGACACCATCCTCGGAAATGGGGGTCGCGACACGGTCTTCGCCGGGTTGGGCGACGATGTGATCCGCGCCCACGACGTGGCGGGTGCGCCGTCCGGCGACACCTATCTGCGCGGCGAAGAAGGCAACGACTGGATCGGCGGCGGATCTGGCTTTGACGACGCCAATGGCAATCAAGGCAACGACACCATCACGACCGGTGCCGGGGATGACTATTGCGTTGGCGGCAAGGACGACGACCTTCTATTCGGCGACGCCGGTCAGGACTTCGTCTACGGCAATCTTGGCAACGACACCTGCGAAGGCGGTGACGGCAACGACGTTATCCGGGGTGGCCAGGACAACGATGTCGTTCGTGGCGGTGCCGGCGATGATTTCGTTTCAGGCGACAAGGGCTCTGACACCATGACCGGTGGGACGGGCGCCGATATTTTCCATACGTTCGGCGACGCCGGTCGGGATCTGGTCACCGACTTCAACTTCGCCGAGGGCGACCGGGTGCAACTTGATCCAGGCACCAGATACACAGTCCTGCAGGTCGGCAATGATATTGAAATTTCGATGGAAGGCGGCGGAAAGATGATCCTGGTCGGCGTGCCACTCCTAAGTCTGAGTTTCACCTGGATATTTGGCGCCTGAGGCCACTTCGCGCGGGACAAGTCGACCCTGTTCAAGATCATCACCGGCCAGGAATAGCCCGACAGCGGCACCTTCCGCGTCGGCGAGACTGTCAAGCTGGCCTATGTGGACCAAAGCCGCGACGCGTTCGAGCCCACCAACGACCTCGACATGGAAACGCTGCAGAACCTCGAGGAGGCGCTGGAGGAATTCGCGGGCTGCCTGGTGGTGATCAGCCACGACCGCTGGCTCCTGGACCGCCTCTGCACCCACATCCTGGCCTTCGAGGGCGACAGCCACATCGAGTGGTTTGAAGGCAACTTCGACGCCTATGAGGAAGACAAGAAGCGCAGGCTGGGGGCCGACAGCCTGATCGCGCATCGGATCAAGTTCCACAAGTTTACGCGGTGGGAATTTATGGTTTTCAAGGTCATAACTAATTGTATTAACTAATATAAATCTTGTAGTTGAACTTGCGTCGTTGGCATATCGGCCTCGAATTCGAGGGCTGAGTTCCATGGCGACGTTCAATTTCGAGACCATCACAGCGGCTCAGGCACAGGGATTTTCGCCTGCGACCGACACCCTGGCGTTCGGGTCCGGCGAGACGGCGGCGGCAACCCACGTGGCCTTCAATGGCGGGGCCATGGTCATCACCAGCCTGGCCGGCCGTGCGGTAACCTTCCCCGCCGGCGGGCTGTTGCGGGAGGGCGTGACCAGCTTCGCCGACGGATCGCGACTTCAGATCGGCGCGACTGGCGCGGACTCGGTCGGGGGTGGTAGCGGGCGCGATGCTCTGTACGGCGGCGACGGGGCCGACACGCTGAACGGCGGCGCGGCGGCCGACCAGCTCTATGGCGGCGGCGGCGCGGATCTGTTCGTGGTGGCCACGGGCCAGTCTGGCGCCACCGGCGGCGGCATGGACCGGATCTTCGATTGGTCGGCCTCGGATCAGATCTATTTTTCCGGCGCGGCGGGCACGGCGACCAACTATCTCGAGTTGTTGGCGACCTCGTTCTCGGCGGCCCTGGTGCTGGCCAACGCCCAGATTGCCGCCGGCGTGGCAAACTATGTGGCGATTGCCGTCGGCGCCGACGTTCTGGTGTTCGCCGACAGTCGCAATGACAACGGCGGAGCCGACGACGCCGTCACTCTGGTTGGCCGCCGTCTGGACGACATCGTGTTCGGCAATATCGCTGGTGGCCCGTCCACGGCGCCGGGTAAGCCTCCGGAGCCATCCCCGACGCCTCCCGTCTCGACCCCGCCCACGTCAACGGTTCCGAAGACCCTTGATGGAACAACAGGCGCCGACACGCTGGAAGGCGGGCAGGGCGCGGATACCCTTGCCGGCCTCGACGGCGAGGATCGCCTCACGGGCGGCGATGGCAATGATGTGCTGCAGGGCGGCGGCGGCGGTG
>JANNFM010000240.1:0-3320 GCA_031379795.1 Alphaproteobacteria bacterium | reverse complement strand
CTGACGAGGCTGCGGTCTGCGACTTCATGGTTGAGCACGAAATGGCTCAGGTCGAATTTGCGCGGCGGGACCTGGCGGGCGAACCCCTCGCCCGGGTGCTGGAGCCGTTGCGCAGGCACAGCCAGCACCTGCTGCCGCTGGCACCCTCAGGTGAGTGGCGCGTCTAGCCTATCCGGGTACACAATACTTATGTGATCGCCTCACCCGACCGTCAGATTGCACTGATCATATAAGTATTGTGTCCCCGGATAGGCCCCTCAGAGCGCCCCAGGCTCCCAGATATTGTCTCAGTCTCCAGGAGATTTTCCTCGTCTTATTCAGCACTACTACGGCCCCACGTCCGATCAAATCGGGGTTGCGGCGCCCGTGGCCGTTCCGGAACCTGCCAGCTGGGCGCTGATGATCGGCGGCTTCGGTCTTGCGGGCGGGATGCTCCGTCGCCGGCGCATGGCCGTAGCCTGATCGATTTCGCCGGACGGCGAAAAACCTCAAGAGATGTTTGTTATTGCCCGTCATCCCGCGGCTCGTCCGCGGGACCCATGTCTAGGCGTGCGCGAGCGGAGGGATGGGTCCCGCGGACAAGCCGCGGGATGACGGCGCTGGGTAGGTCGGATCCACCACATGCAACTCTAGACGGCCGGAGATCCGCTGGCAGTTGACGCCAACGGAATGATCGGCGGCTTCGGTCTGGCGAGCGAGATGCTCTATCGCCGTCGCGTGGCCCGCAGCCTGAACGAATTCGCCGGACCGCAAGAACCCCCCGATCTCTCGCGAATGCCGACCGCGCGGCTATCGTCGCACCTGTGACCCTGAAACATAGTTGTTCTTGTTTTGTTCTTGACATATCTAGGCATCCGTGAGACATCTTTGTACGCTGGTGTTGCGGACCGTCTGCATCAGCAGCGAGGTCAGCGAGGAGAGGAATTTGGCAGGCACAGGATCATTTGCCCGAGGCGATCAACCGCGCTCGGTTCCGGATGTTGACGGCCCGGCATATGACGCGATGATTCAGAAACAGCGCGCGCTGAATGCACGGCAGGAGCAGGCGTGGTGGAAGAAGCATCCGGGCGCGTTGGAGTCCATCACCCCGGTTTGGGGCTCAGCGCGAGAAGCGGTGGCGGATGCTGCGGAGGGTGACGTTGTCGGTGCCACAGTCAATGGTTTGCTGGCGATTTCGGACCTGGCCCCGGGCGGTTACATTGTGAAGGCCGTTGCAAAAGGGGGCGCGAAGAGTCTTTGGAAGAAGGGCGGCTCGCACACGTGGAAGAAGACTCGCGAATGGATGGGCGAGAATGGGATCGCCGAGCCCTTCCAGCATGTCCACCACGGCATCATTCCTCGGAATGGCTGGGGTAAGCCCGTGCCTGATGTGATCAAAAACCAACCCTGGAATGCGACGCCAATGCCCAGTCCAGTGGCGCACGGTCGGATCCACGGCAGATATGGAAAGCTGCCGCAGTACTCTCTGCCTGAGCGCTATTGGCGGGGTGCGCCCGACTGGGCCAAGCGCGCCCATGTGTGGATTCCGACGCGGGCCGCAACGTCTGCGGATGCCGCTCAGGAGCGGAAGCGCCAGTGAACGTAGGTCTGGAGTATCTGGTCGCGATTATCTTGATGGCGGCGATTGTCGTCACGTTCTTAGTCGTGCTCCTCTTTCTGACCATGGGCGTTGCGACTCTGGCCCATCTCGCACGCAAACGCTGGGGCAAGCCGAAGCCGGCGGGTCCCTCTGACTTCGGGCGCATTCGTGGCCGGATGACACGGGCGCGGACGACGACGTTGTTGCTGACGCCGGCCAAGGAGCCAAGGTTCTCCAAACTTGGCGGCGATCCGGAACTGACCGCAGGGGTCGTATGGCCGACACACGAGACGGACGGTGCCTATGCCTTCGTGGCGCAGATCGATCTGGGCGCGTTCCGGCGGCACGGCGGGCCGGATTGGGTGCCAATGGCGGGGCGGTTCTATGCGTTTGTGAACGAGGAACGGTACGGTTTTGCAGATCTGGTGCGGGTGGTCTATTCGCTGCAGCCGCCCGGCCCTGAGGTGAGCGCGCCGCCCAGGACGCCCCGCTATCCCCAGCGGCGCGTCGGGTTTGAGGTCTACGAGTCCATCCCGAGCCTGGATTGGCTGGGGACCGACCTGTCCGACATGTACGTGGACGAGGAAGAACTCGACGAGCTTGCAGGCCTGCCCGACGCTCCGTTTGGCGATGAGCTCCAGCACCGCATCGGCGGCTACCCTAGTGAGATCCAGGACACGCAGATGCACGTCGACTGCGAGCTGATCCGCCGGGGCCTGCCCGCCGCCTTTGAGGGAACCGAAATCACCGACGCGATCCTGCGGGCGTCACGGCAGTGGCGGCTGTTGCTGCAGGTGGACTCTGATCCGGCGCTGAAGATGAACTGGGGCGACGGCGGGATGCTCTACGTGTTTGTCCGCGAGAAGGACGCGCGGGCCGGGGACTTCTCGCGGACGGTGACGATTTCGCAGTGCTATTGAGGGGGTGGGGCCGCGCTCCCATTTCCATCCGTCATTCCCCGGCTCGTCCGGGGAGCCTATGAACTTCAAGTTTGAGGCAAGGCACGGTGGCACCTTTGCGACCAATCCGGAGCCTATCGCGATCACCGGTTCCCGGCACGGCGGCGCTGCGCGCCTTGGCCGAGAATGACGGACAAATAAAGGGACGATTGGGGGGGGGTGGATCTGCGCGTAGCCGCTACTTCCCCACCAATTCCCACACGCCCCACAGCCGCGCAGCTTCGGCCTTGGCCGGGCCTACCGAGGCCTCCTTCACGTGGCCGTAACCGCGGATGGACTGGGGGACCGCTGCGAGTTTTGTCGCGGTCGGCAGGCGGTCATGCGTCAGGCCCGCGACGATCCGATCCAGATCACCCTCGAACGCCGTGATCAGGCCGCGCTCCATGGCCCGTTCCTCGCTGTAGCCGAACAGATCCAGTGCCGTGCCGCGCAGGCCCTTCAACCGCGCCAACACCGGGAACACGGCGTCCAGCACCCAACCGGAGAAGGCGATCTTCTGCGGTTTGCCGTCGGGGCCTTTTTTCGCGATCAACGGCGGGGCCAGCCAGATTTTGGCCTTGCCGCCGGTCCAGGTCTCGGCCCGGTACTTCGCGAAACGACCGTCGGTGTAGAGGCGGGCCACCTCGTACTCGTCCTTGTAGGCCATCAGCTTGTAGAGGCTGACGGCGGCAGCGCGGGTCAGGTCATCGGTGGTACCGACGGCGCGCTCGGCGGTGGCCACGACTTCGATGCGCTTCAGATAGCGGGTGGCGTATGCGCGGTTCTGGTAGGCGGTCAGCTCC
>JANNFM010000226.1:0-7803 GCA_031379795.1 Alphaproteobacteria bacterium | reverse complement strand
GCCATCGCGACCGCCCGCCGCCTCGGCGCTGTCGTGACCGCTACCGACGTCCGCCCGGCCACCAAGGAACAGGTCGAGTCGCTGGGCGCCAAGTTCCTCGCCGTCGAGGACGAGGAGTTCAAGAACGCCCAGACCGCCGGCGGCTACGCCAAGGAAATGAGCGCGGAATACCAGGCCAAGCAGGCCGAGCTGCTCTCGACCCACATCGCCAAGCAGGACATCGTCATCACCACTGCCCTGATCCCCGGTCGGCCTGCCCCGAAGCTGGTCAGCGCCGCTCAGGTGGCGTCGATGAAGCCGGGTTCGGTGCTGGTGGATCTGGCGGTCGAGCAGGGCGGCAATGTCGTTGGTGCCAAGCTCGGCGAGGTGGCGGTCACCGCCAATGGGGCCAAGATCCTCGGCATCGCCAACCTGCCCGGCCGCATCGCCACCGACGCCTCGGCGCTCTATGCCCGCAACCTGATGGCCTTCGCCGGCCTGTTCCTCACCAAGGAGGGCGCCTTCGCGCCCGACCATGAGGACGAGATCCTCAAGGCGGCGCTGGTCACCCAGGGCGGTGCCATCGTCCACCCGCAGCTGCAAGGATAGAGCCGTGGAAGCTGTCGACCCCACCGTCTTCCGCCTGGCGATCTTCGTGCTGGCGATCTTCGTTGGCTACTATGTGGTCTGGAGCGTGACACCCGCCCTGCACACGCCGTTGATGGCGGTAACAAACGCCATCTCCTCGGTGATCATCGTCGGTGCCCTGCTGGCCGCCGCCGCCAGCGGCGCGGGCGGAGAGCTCACCGGCAACATCCTGGTCTCCAAGGGTGCAGGCGCCCTGGCGGCGGCCTTTGCCGCGGTGAACATCTTCGGCGGCTTCCTGGTCACCCAGCGCATGCTGGCGATGTACAAGAAGAAGGACAAGGCCAAGTGAGCCCGCTGCTTCAAGATGCGCTGAACGCGATCCGCGCGCGGCGCGCAGAGGCGCGGACGATGGGGATCGAACTCGTCGGCGTACTCGGATCGGTTGCGCGTGAAGAGGCCGGCCCTGAGAGCGATGTCGATGTCGGCTACGAGATCGTTGGAACACCATCACTCTTTGATCTTGGAGGCGTTCTCTCCGATCTTCAGGACGACCTGCATCGGCGCGTCGACCTGGTCGACCTCAAACGCATCAAGCCGATGTTTCAGGATGATGTTGACCGCGATCTCGTTCGCGCATGAACAAGCGCGACTGGAGCCGGCTGGATGATATGCGCGAGTACGCCGCCGACGCCATCTCGTTCCTGGCGGACGCTAACGCAGACGCGCTGGCCGGCGACAAGAAGACCCGTTTTGCGTTGATCAGAGCCTTGGAGATCGTCGGCGAAGCCGCCTCGAAGATCTCGCCGGAAACCAGGAGCGCGCTGCCACACATCCCGTGGAGCCGCATCGTCGCCACGCGCAATGTTTTGATACACGGCTACACCGGCCTTGATCTAGATGCCGTCGTGAAGGTTGTCCGAGAGGACTTGCCGACGCTGCTGGCCCAACTCGGTGACATCCTGAAGGACCCTCCAGAATGAACGCCAATATCGCGGCCATCCTCTATCTCGTCTCCGGGGTGCTGTTCATCCTGGCGCTGCGGGGCCTGTCGTCACCGACCACCAGCCAGGCGGGGAACCGCAATGGCATGATCGGCATGGCTATCGCCGTAGTCACCACCCTGTGGCTGCTGGGGCCGAAGCTGGATCCGCTGACCATTGGCCTGATCGTGGGCGGCGTGGCTGTCGGCGGCGGGATTGGGGCGCTGATCGCGCGGCGCGTGGCCATGACGGCCATGCCGCAGCTGGTGGCGACCTTCCACAGCCTGGTAGGCGCAGCGGCCTGTCTGGTGGCGATTGCGGCGATCTATACGCCCGCTGCGTACGGCATACTGGGCGATGACGGGCACATCCATCTGCAGTCGCTGATCGAACTCAGCCTGGGTCTTGCCATCGGCGCGGTCACCCTGACCGGCTCGGTGATCGCGGCGCTGAAGTTGAATGGCAACATGAGCGGCGCGCCGATCCTGCTGCCGATGCGGCATACGATGAACCTGGCCATCGGCCTGGGTATCGTGGCCCTGGTGGTGGTGCTGTGTCTCTCGGGCGGCGTGGCGCTGTGGGCCTTCTGGGCGATCCTGGCGCTCAGCCTGCTACTGGGCGTCACCCTGATCATTCCCATCGGCGGGGCCGACATGCCGGTCGTGGTGTCGATGCTCAATAGCTATTCCGGTTGGGCGGCGGCGGCGCTGGGCTTCACGCTGGAAAACAACACCCTGATCATCACCGGCGCCCTGGTGGGTTCGTCCGGCGCGATCCTCAGCTACATCATGTGCAAGGCCATGAACCGCAGCTTCGTCTCGGTGATCCTGGGCGGCTTCGGGGCCGACGACAGCGCCGCGGCCACTGGCGTGGTCGAAACCCGTCCGGTCAAGCAGGGCTCGGCGGAAGACGCCGCCTTCATCATGAAGAACGCGTCCAAGGTGATCATCGTGCCCGGCTACGGCATGGCGGTGGCCCAGGCCCAGCATGCGCTGCGCGAAATGGTCGACAAGCTGAAGGAGGAGGGCGTGGAGGTGAAGTACGCCATCCACCCCGTCGCCGGCCGGATGCCCGGGCACATGAACGTGCTGCTGGCCGAAGCCAATGTGCCCTACGACGAGGTGTTCGAACTGGAGGACATCAACGCCGAGTTCCCGACGGCGGATGTGGCCTTCGTGATCGGCGCCAATGACGTCACCAACCCGGCCGCCAAGACCGACCCCACCTCGGCGATCTACGGCATGCCGATCCTGGACGTGGAAAAGGCGCGCACTGTGCTGTTCATCAAGCGCGGCATGGCCGCAGGCTATGCCGGCGTCGAGAACGAACTGTTCTTCCGTGACAACACCATGATGCTGTTCGCCGACGCCAAGAAGATGGTCGAGGGGATCGTCAAGAACCTGTGACGAGACGGGCTTCGGCGAGAGGTGTCAGGCGTGCGGCTTGACCACCCGAAGGACACCAACGATCGTGCCGCCCAGCGCCAGTCCGACGATGGCGGAGGCTACGGCGGTCGCCATCCAGCCGGTGACGGCACCGGCCATGGGAACCGAGCCGGCCCACCGCGCAAGGTTCTCGACCAGATGCGGCAGGGCGGTGAGGCCGAAGTGGTCGAGGCCGTGGATGATGATCCCGCCACCGACCCAGAGCATGGCGGCGGTGCCTACCTTGGTCAGCAGGTCCAGGACATGCGGCATGCCCTTGACCAGTCCGCGACCTAAACCCCGGCCCGTCGCCGTCTTCCCACCCGCCATGTGCAGGCCAATGTCGTCCATCTTCACGATCAGGGCGACAACGCCATAGACGCCGACCGTGATCAGCAGCGCCACCACGGCCAGGGCCGCCGCCTGGATTGGCAGAGGCCGGTCGGCGACATCAGCCAGGGCGATGGCCATGATCTCGGCTGACAGGATGAAATCGGTGCGAATGGCGCCGCCGACCTTTTCCTTCTCGAGTTCGGCCGAACTGAGCGCCAGCTCATCCAGTTCGTCGGCGTGGTCTTCGTGTCGCAGCGCCTCGACGATCTTCTCGGCGCCCTCAAAACAGAGGTAGGACGCGCCCAGCATCAGGATCGGGGTGATGGCCCAGGGCGCGAAGGCGCTGAGCAGCAAGGCCCCGGGCAGCAGGAAGAAAAACTTGTTGCGCAGCGAGCCCAGCGCGATCTTGAACACAATCGGCAGCTCGCGGTCCGGCGTGAAGCCCACGGCATAGCCCGGTGTTACAGCCGTATCATCGACCACCACACCGACAGCCTTGGCGCTGGCCTTGCCAGCGGCAGCGGTGACATCGTCCAGCGAGGTGGCCGCGATCTTGGCGATGGCGGCGACGTCGTCCAGCAAGGCGACCAGACCCGAGGCCATGTGAATTCCCTGTGTGGTCCGTCGTCCAGGCGCGAACGATCCCGGTGGGTAGAGCCTTGGGGGCTCGCCGTAAAGGATCGGACCGTCCTATGCTGAACTGGAACAGGATCGGAGGTTCCATGCGTCAGACCACACCGCATCCAAAACCCGCAAAGGCGTCGAACGTTCAGGCCCAGGGACAGTGTGTCTGCGGGGCGGTGCGGATCGAGATCGACGTTCCGGCGGTCTGGGCCTGGCACGACCACTCGCCTGCCAGCCGGCACGCCCAGGGGTGTGCCTACGCGACGTACGTCGGCAGCTGGAAGAGCCGGTTCCGCATTCTGGAAGGCGAAGACTGTTTGACGCGGTTTGAGGATGCAGAGGCGAGAACGGCCCGCAGTTTCTGCGGGCGGTGCGGAACCCCGGTACTGTACGAGCGGGATCGCTCGCCACGATACGTCAACATCCCCCGGGCGATGTTCAGCACCCGAACGGGCCGGGAGCCGCGCTATCACGTGCATCTGGAGGATCAGGCGGAGTGGATATATCTGGGCGAACCGCTGTCGCCGTTGAAGGGTTTTCCAAGTGTGATGCGGGTCAGGCCCAGCCGAAAGCCCCGGCTGCTCCCGGGGTCGCCTATCTGAAGGCGAACCTCAGTTTGGCCCCGACAAAACGACCCGACGGATCGTAGCCACGCGCGGCCGCGAGGCCCTTGTCGCCGGCGCCGGGTTCGAGGCCGCAGAGAAACCCAAGCGAGCCGGTCACGTCATCCGAAGCCAGCTTGCGATCAACTGATGTGCGGGCGACCCCGGGAATTCGCGCGGGCCCTGCGTTGGCGTAGGATACCCCGAAAGTAGTGTTGTGGCGTGTCAGGTCCAGCGGCCTGTCGCCAAGCCGGGATTGAAGCTGTGTTCCCGCAGCGGATGGCTTGAGGTGGGCGGTGAGCAGGTCTGCCGTCGCGCCTGCGGACTGCGCAATCGCAGCGCCGGACATGGCGAGCGTCAGGGCAAGGGCACCGAGTGCGGTCTTCATGGTCCAACCCTCCGTCATCGCAGACGCCGCCTGCACAGGCCACGCCGACAGACGCTATACGTAGCCCCGTGTCGACAAGATGTCGTGAATCTTCTCAGGGTGATCCGCGGCGATGGCGCGAAGCCATTGCAGGACGGCGCGTCCAATCGTAAACACGGTACGGAAACGCCGTCTTGATGCGGCGAAGATCGTCTTGGGAGCTCACCGTGCGCCGCGCCATTCTTCTTGCCCTTGGAACCGCCCTCAGCGTGGCGCCGATGGCCTTTCTGGCCGCTCCGGCCGCCGCCGAAACCAAGGCACCTGCTGCCGGCTACAAGGCCCCGCGCAATGTTTTTGGCCAGCCCGACCTGAGCGGGTTCTGGAGCAACGCCAGCCTGACCCCCCTGACCCGGCCCGCGTCGGTCGGCGGCAAGGCTGTCTATACCGAAGACGAAGTCAAGAAGCTGGAGGCCCAGGTGGTGGCCGAGGTCGATGAGGGCAATGCCGACACCGATCCCAATGCGCCTGCTGAGGCTCCGAAGACCACCTCGCCAAATGTGCGTCCCGAATTCGCCGCGGCCGGCGGCGACGTCGGCGGCTACAATCGTGGCTGGCTGGATCCCGGCAGCCACGTGATGCGTGTGGGTGGCGAGCCCCGCACCTCGATCCTGACCACACCGAACGGCCAGCCGCCGCGCCGCAAGGATGGCGCCCCGACGCCGCAGCGCATGGGCGGCGGCATGGGCGCGTTCGACAGCTATGAGTCCCGCTCATCCGGTGAGCGCTGCATCATGTCCTTCGGTCGCAACGCCGGCCCGCCGATGTTCGCCAACGGCTTCTACAACAACAACTACCAGATCTTTCAGACCAAGGACGCCTTCCTGATCGAGGTGGAGATGATCCACGATCTGCGGGTGGTCCGGCTGAATTCCAGGCATCGCACCGACGGCGTGCGCCCGCTGATGGGCGACAGTATCGGCTGGTGGGAAGGCGACACCATGGTGGTGGAAACCACCAACATCCCGCAGTCACAGGCGTGGATGGGATCCTGGAAGGACCTGAAGGTCGTCGAGCGGTTCACCCGCGTCGGCAAGAACCGCGTCCACTATGCCTTCACCGCCGAAGACCCGACGTTCTGGGACAAGCCCTGGGGCGGCGAATACGAGTTCGGCCCGTTGAAGGGCATCATCTATGAATACGCCTGCCATGAGGGCAACTATGCGCTGCCCGGCATCCTGGCCGGCGCCCGCGCCGAGGAAGCCGAAAAGGCCAAGGCCGCGATGGCCAAGCCGGCGACGACAGGATCGGCGAACTGACCTCGATCTAACTGGTGAACCAGCCGCCCATCACGCAGGACGGCTGACCACGACGGATGCTGACCGTGGCGCGGCGGCCGACGCGTCCTTCACGACTGCTGGTGCGTCCACCTGACCACCTCGATGCGCGGAATGACCACCCCCCAGCCGATCATGCCCAGCACCGCCACCCCCGCGGCGACGCCGAAGGCCGAGGTGAAGCCGCCGGACGAGTCCACCAGGAACCCGGTGATGACCGGCCCGATGATCCCGGCGATGTTGCCGAAGCAGTTCTGCACCCCGATCCATTTTCCCGCTGCGCGCGGTCCGGCCAGGGTCTGGCCGATGGCGAAGACGTTCGGGCTGGTGGCGCCGAAGGCCAGGCCGATGACGAACAGGCTGGCGATGGCGATGCTGGCCGAGCCCAGGGCGCAGGCCGTGAAGCTGGCGGCAGCGGTGGCGTGGCAGACCACCATCAGGGTCTTGCGGGCGCGGTTGGGGGTGGCGCCGGCGGCGATCCAGCGGTCGGTCAGGTGGCCGCCCAACAGAGCACCGGCCGCATAGCTGAGATAGACCGCCGCCCCCACCCAGGCCATCAGGCTCATGGAAAAGCCCTGCACCTTGACCAGATAGATCGGCAGCCAGGAGACCACGAAATAGAAGCCGTAGTTGACGCTGAAGTGGCCCAGGCTGGCCCCCCACAGTTCGGGTCGGGCCACGATGTGGGCAAAGGGCGGGGCGGTGTCTGCGGTTGGATCATGGGCCGCCGGGCCCGCCTGTTTCCGCGTGGCCAGGATCCAGGGAACCAGCCACAGCAGCGAGGCCAGACCGAACAGGATGAAGGCCGGTCGCCAGCCGACGCTGGCCATCAGCAGGCCCCCCGCAAGCGTGCCGAACGCCGGGCCGATGGACAATCCCAGCGATATGATCGCATTGGCCCCGCCCAGTTTCTCCGGCGGCACATGCTGGGCGATGATCTTGGAACTGCAGGGAAAGGCGGCGGTCTCGCCCAGGCCCAGCAACAGCCGCAGGATCAGAATGGCGGCGAACCCGGTGGCCAGGCCCGTCAGGGCCGTAGCGATGGCCCAGACCGCCAGGCCGATGGCCAGCGTCCGGTAGGGGTTGAGCTTTTCGCCCAGCCAGCCCGCCAGCACCTGGCCGGGCGTATAGGTCCAGAAGAACGCCGAAACCAGGATTCCGAACTGGGTGGCGGTGAGCGCCAGTTCGTCCTTCATCAGTGGCGCGGCGGTGGCGAGGTTTCCCCGGTCCACATAGTTGATGAAGATCGCCAGCCCCAGCAGCGGAACGATCATCCGGCCCAGGGTCGCGGGCGTCGTCGTCCCGGTTGCGGCTGTGGTCACGCGGCTTCCCCCTCGGGCCGGTCGTCAGCGGTTTGGTCCGCGATCAGCGCCTGTCCCTAGAGGCCAGTGGACCCTGCGACGGGTACTTTGGCAAGGCGGTGTCGGCACCGTGTGGGTAGCACACGATATGTCCGGTTTTCGTAGCAGACGATCTGTCCGGTTTGGCCGGGGTGGATCTGATGCATGCGGAGATACGGATGGCACGGATTGGCGAGGCGATTGGACGCTACAAGCGCGGGGGGATGAGCTG
>JANNFM010000212.1:0-1824 GCA_031379795.1 Alphaproteobacteria bacterium | reverse complement strand
TTCATGTCCTTCGGTCTGGTGCAGCTCGGACTGGCCGCCGCCAGCCTCGGAGAGGGTGAACTCGCTTACCAGTGCCTTGCGCAGCTGGCAAGCCGCTTTTGGCTGAACAACCTTGCCTCGATGCACAATCACCGCTCGCTGTTCAACATGGACATCAGTGGTGGCATGCCGGCGCTGATTATCCGGATGCTGGTGGCGTCCGATCCAGGGGAACTGAAGCTGCTGCCCGCGCTCCCCAAAGCCTGGCCGACGGGCACAATCGAGGGAATCCTATGCCGCGGCCAGATCGAAGTACGCCGGCTGCGTTGGACGCCCGGGAGCATTGACTGCACTCTTCGATCGGCCAAGACCCAGACTGTTCTGCTGGAGATTCCCCGAGTGATTTCCGGCATCACGGTGCACGGCCCCGGTGCCACGGTTGCTGATTTGGGGTCGCTCACTCAGCGCAGGATCACGCTTCCGGCCGCGGATCAGGTCACAGTCAACATCGTCTGCACGGTGTGAGGAACCTCGTGGCGCCGTGTCAAGCAAAGAACCCGCGATCGATTCCGTAAGAGGTCGCCGCAATGTGCGCGTGGATCTTGTAGACTCTCCCTGCCGCTACCACTTCATTGTGGATCGCGAGCGATGGCAGTCACGAACCGCACTCGCGAGCGCCCGGCATCCGGAAGGAATGGATCACGCCATGAAGTCTCTCATCACCGCCCTATCCCTCATCCTCTTGGCCTCCGCATGCACAGCGCAGACGCCCGCAAACGCGGTCGAATCCAAGCCCGGCACAGTGACCTCTCATTCGCAAGGGCTCCACGGCTACATCGGGTTCAACGCCTCTCACCCGCCCGGCGAGTTTGGGGCGGGCGTCGCGTTCTACTCCGCGGTCTGGCCTCTCATCGATCAGCCGATCGCCAACTTCCAGATAGGGCTCGCCAGCACCTGGATCATGCCCAATAACGCCGACAACAAGGACAAGCCACTCGCCCCAAAGGGTACCCTCGCGCGCTCGTGGCCTGAGCGCGGCCCCACCTGGGGCAGCGTCTTCCAAACCGTCGAAGGCGGTCTCGGCTATTGGGCCGGCAACCACTTCCGTTACGGATCGCCCAAGTTCAGCATGAACGCGACCCCGCAGTGCTACGACTACGAAGTCGGCTCGCCGGGCTGGTCTTTCTTCTACAGCAACGAAGCGCTCCCCGACCACCGCCTGGCCATCGCCCAGCTCAGCAATCGCCTGCTCATCCCGCCGGACGCTCTCCCGTTCGCTGGCAATCCCAACGGCCAGTTCCTCGGCTACGCCTGGATGGCCCTGCCCTTCACCGACCCGATACCCGCGGACGCCGCAGGCAACGCGCCCACCGGCGACCAGAGTTGGACCTGCTTTCTCAACTCCTCCAACTTCAAAGGGCCCATCGCGTTCTACATCCCCGAGACCTGGAGCAAGATCGGCACGCTGTTCAAGGAGCCTTTCCTTTACGGCCGCGGGCTCGACGCACGCCCCGGAACGATGGGCGGCGGCGCGATGGAAATCAACACGGTCCCGTGCTTCGAGAGCACCGACGCGAAGGGTGTGCGGTACTCCAAGATCCCGAGGCTCCAGTTCCCTTTGGACGAAAAAGGACGGTCGCTGCTCGTTCAGGATGTCACCTACTTCTCCAAGGCCGCGTTGTTCGACGCCGTCAAGGCGTGGCGCGACGGCGGCCCCGCGTGCACTGGGCGGTTTGACGAGAAGGGCGCGTGGCGATCAACCCTCACCGCGACGCCGACCCATTACGACCAGGCCGGGAAGAGAATGACCGGCATCGATCAGGTTCTCGTCAGCCAGACTTTCGA
>JANNFM010000169.1:0-1632 GCA_031379795.1 Alphaproteobacteria bacterium | reverse complement strand
GCTCATCCCCCCGCGCTTGTAGCGACCAATCGCCTCGCCAATCCGTGCCATCCGTATCTCCGCATGCATCAGATCCACCCCGGCTAAACCGGACAGATCGTCTGCTACGAAAACCGGACATATCGTGTGCTACCCACACGCCGGAGGCGCGTCCTTGACTTGGCCTGGACGTCAGGCTCGCATCATCCGTGAGATTAAAGGTGGGGAGGCATCTGACGATGCGCTCTCGACTTCGGCGTGAAAGCGACGGGGGCACATTAACCTGTTCCTGGCTCACCCCTCCACCAGGCACGCGGCGCTGATAGCCAGGGGTCCTGAGCACGAAGGACATTGTCCGCCGGGGTTGTGGAAGATAGCGTGACAACTGTAACTCGGGGGACGGCTATGAGGCTTCAAGTTCTGGTGGCCGCAATGGCCCTTCTGATTCCCGGCGCAGCTGTCGCCAAGGATTGGAAGCTCGCCCTCATCCCGGGGCCTGAGCAGGAGATCGCATATCAGGACGGCCGCCAGGTCGTGAGATCAAAGAAGCCGCCGAAGAGCGGCGCCGCACTTGTGATCGCGACGGAGCGTTTCGCGCCGAAGCAGTCACCGACTTTCATCCTCACCGTGAAGAACTACACAGACCGGCCAGTGAATTTCACGCTGGCGAATGTCGTCGTCACGCTGGATGTGGGTACGGCGTCGGTGCTATCAGTCAGCGACATTGAAGCTGAGGCGCGATCTGTCGAAAAGAAAGCCAAGCAAGCCGCCATGTGGCAAGCCATCGCGGTCGGGCTTCAAGCTGGGTCGGCAGGCATGTCGCAGACCAGCAGCTACACCTCCCGCAGCTACACTCCCTACGGCTCGGTTTCGACATATGGCACGGTCACGACACCTGGGGATCAGGCTGCCTCGTCGGCCATTCTAGCCAATGGGTCTGCACAGATTCAGGCGACCCGCGAGCAGGGTCGCGCCGCCGCCAACGAAATCCTGCAGTCGGCCGACGATAGGGGATTCCATCCTGCCACCATCGAGCCCGATGGCCTCTCTACCACTGCACTCACACTGACGCGCATTCCGCCCAAGGCGACGAACCTGCGCATGGAGGTCAACCTGAATGGCGAGGTTCACACCTTTGTATTTCAGCTCTCGCTGGTGAAATAGCGAGGGGGGTTGGCAGTAGATATCCCGTCAGTGAGTTCGCGAAGACCGTTGGGGTAGACGCAAATGAACCGAGTAACTTCGGTACTAAGGGCGGTGTGGTTGGCCGCGTGGAACGGCCCATTCTACGTTGGGCGCCTTACGCCTCCGGTGGCGCTAGGCGATGCGCTGCTGAAGATATTAGAGACGATTTGGCGCGCGGTGGTGATCGCGTTACTGGGTTTCCTCGCGATAGGCATAATCGCTGCGGCGGCCATCGCAGTAGAGGGTCTTCGGCTCGGGGAGCCAAAGATGTCGGAGTTGGCGCTTACCATTCAGCCCTACGAAGCTAAGCTTTGTGATGACGCTGAGTTTCCGCTCTTCATTGGAGTGGTGAACAACTCGAAGCGAACCGTCCAGCGCATAAATCTAGAGATTGAAGCGCGACGCCCCGACCGAAGCACCAACTTGGTGTCCTATTCCGGCGGCTCACTGGACGATGACGCGATCATC
>JANNFM010000168.1:0-6338 GCA_031379795.1 Alphaproteobacteria bacterium | reverse complement strand
CCTGCTGGGCCTTCTGTTCCAGCAATGGCGGCTCGCGCCGGGCATTGCGCAAGGCCTCTTCTGATTGGCGCAGTTGAACGACGGTTGCCTCGACCGCCTCACGGGACGCCTTGGCCCTGGGCGATAGCGCCTCGATCCCGGCCTCGACCTCAGCGAGGCGGGTCTTCTGCTCCAGCCGCACCGCAGCGGGCTTGGGGGCGTCGGCGCGCACCGTGAAGCCGTCCCAGCGCCAGAGGTCACCTTCCTTCGACACCAGCCGCGCTCCGGGTGTCAGGGTCTTTTGCAGGTGGTCGCCATCGGCCCGGTCAACCAGGGCCACAAAGGCCAGTCGGGCCGCCAGCGCCGCCGGGACCTTGACCCGGGCGGCCAGCGGCACGGCGCCATCGGGCCAAGCCGGGGTCTCTGGCTCACGCCCGCCCCAGTAGGCCGGTGCAGCAGGATCAAGGGCCGCATCCAGATCATCGCCCAGTGCGGCGGCCAGCGCGCGCTCGAACCCGCGATCGGGCGCGACCACGTCCAGCACCGGCGAGAACCCGCCACGCCTGGACTGGGCGACCAGACCCGCCAGCGCACGCGCCTCGGCGGTCAGGCGTCCCAGCTGTTCGTCGAGCTTGCGCCAGGCCTCGCGGGCGACCGCCTCGGCCTCGGTGGCTTTGGTGCGTTGGTCCTCAGCTGCGTCCAGCGCAGTCCGTGCAGCGGCCAGAGCGGCCTCCGCGGCCGCAAGGTCGGCCTTTGCCTGGGTGGCTTGCGGGTTCAGCGCAGGTCCCAGGGCCTCGCGCTCATGCCGGGCCTGATCCAGAGCGCGGCGGGTGCGGGAGAGCCGGGTCTGGGCCTCCTCGATCCGGGCCTGGGCGGCGCGGCGTTCGGCCTCCTGGGCGGCCATGGCAGAGGCCAGACGTTCGACTTCGGCCTCGGCGGCGGCACGATGGGTTTCGGCGTCTTGCACGGCGGCCTGAAGTTCAGGTCCGCGCTCCGGCGCTGCGGCCACCTGGGCTGTCAAGGCCGCCAGATCCGACGTCAGCCGGGTCAAGGCAGCTTTGGCGTCGTCATGGATGTGGGCCTCGCGGGCCTGGTCAGCGTCGATGCGGTCACGGTCACCTGTCAGGCGCGCCAGCTCCGCAGCGTAGGCCTCCGCCTCGCGGTCAATCCGGTCCTTGTCGATGGCCAGCTTGTGCAGGATCGCGGCGGCGATGGTTTCCGCGTCGCGCAGGGGTTTCAGGGCCGCCTCGGCGTCGGTGGCGCGGGTTGCGGCGATGGCCGCGGTGCGGGCGGTGTCCTCGACGGCGCGGATCGCCACCTGCGCCTCGGCGACAAGTCGTTCGGCCGCCGCCTTGGCCTCGGCCCATTTGGCGTAGAGGACCGCGCCCTGTAGCGACCGGATCTCGGCAGACAGTTTCTTGTACCGCTCCGCCTGCCTTGCCTCGCGCTTCAACCGCCCGAGGGTGGTCTCGAGCTCACGCGCGACGTCCTCGAGGCGCGTCAGATTGGCCTCGGCAGCCCGCAGGCGCAGCTCGGCTTCGTGACGGCGTGAGTGCAGGCCGGAGACCCCGGCGGCTTCTTCCAGCAACAACCGGCGGTTCTGCGGCTTGGCGGCGATCAACTCCGAGATCTGGCCCTGGCGAACCAGGGCCGGCGAGTTGGATCCCGTGGAGGCATCGGCGAACAACAGCTGGACGTCGCGGGCCCGAACCTCGCGTCCGTTGATCCGGTAGGTCGAGCCCTCGCCCCGATCAATGCGGCGGACCACCTCGATCACCGGATGGTCGTTGAAGGCCGAGGGCGCGCGGCGATCGGCATTGTCGATGGTCAGCGAGACTTCGGCGTGATTGCGTCCCGGGCGGTTCGACGCGCCGGCGAAGATCACGTCATCCATGCCGCCGGCGCGCATGGCCTTGGCGGAGTTGGCCCCCATCCCCCAGCGCAGCGCTTCCAGCAGGTTCGACTTGCCGCAACCGTTGGGCCCAACGATGCCCGTCAGTCCCGGCTCGATCCGGAACTCCGTCGGTTCAACGAAGGACTTGAAGCCCGCAAGCCGCAGGCGCTGGAAATGCACGGGGGTTAGCGGCCTCCCCCCGGATGTCTGGCCGCAGCCTTCATGGCCCTGACGATCGCCACGTCCAGATCGGCCAGGGTCGGCACGTGGTCGTTGGCCATCAGCACGCCGTTGACGAAGAAGGTCGGCGTGCTGTTCACCTTGTCAGTCCCCGTGGCGTATTCGACACGGGCCTCCAGAGCGGTCAGCGCCTTTTCATCCACCAGGCAGGTTTCGAACTGGGCCTCGGTCAGGCCGTTGGCTTTGGCAATGTCCAGGAAGATCGACTTGATATCGCCGCCCTGCCAGCGCGACTGGCTACGCAGCACCTGATCGATGATCGGGAAATAGCGCGCGCCGCCGTTGCAGCGGGCCATCATCACGCCGGCCGCCGCCACCTGAGCCGGCTCGGTCAGCAGCTCGCGCGCCGTATAATAGACGCGGCCCGTATTGATGTACTTCGCCCTGAAGGCCGGGAAGACCTCCGCGTTGAAGTGGGCGCAGTGGTTGCAGGTCAGCGACATGTATTCGACGACGCGAACCCGGGCCTTGGGGTTGCCAAGGTTCATGTCGCCCGGCGCCATGGCCCATCCTGCGCGGACGGGTGCTGCCATGACCGGCGCACCGACCCCCGCCGCCAATCCAGCGGCGGCCGCTATTGCGACGCGGCGGGTCAGGGCTGACATCCTATTTCATCGCCGCGGTCACGGCCGCGTCCAGTTCTTCCAGGGTCATCTCGCCTTCCTTGGCCTTCTTGCCATTGATGAAGAAACTGGGGGTCGATGAGATGCCCCGGTCCTGAGCGGCCTGAACGCGGGCCGCGATGGCTTTCTGGGCCGCCTCATCGTTGACGCAGGCGTTGAACTGGGCCTCGGTCATGCCCGCAGACTGGGCGACCTTCAGCAGGGTGCCGCGCGGGTCCTGGGTGCGGTACATCTCTTCCTGGCTCTTGAAGAGGGCGTCGATGACGCTGAAGTACTTGTCCTTGCCAGCGCAGCGCGCGGTCAGGAACCCGGCCACGGCCACGGCCGGCGGGTCGGTCAGGAATTCGTGGAAGGTGTAGAACACCTTGCCGGTGTCGATGTACTTGGCCTTGAACGCCGGGAAGACCTCATTGTTGAAGCGTCCGCAGTGGCTGCAGGTGGTGGAGGCGTACTCCTCCACCTTCACCGGCGCGTCGGGCTTGCCCATGGTCATGGAGCCGACCGGCGCGGCGCCATCGCCTCCGGCCTTGTTGCAGCCGGCCAGCGCCAGCGTTGCGGCGGCAGCGGCGACGACCATCAGGAGGCGTCGGGTAGGGATCGTCATCGGTGACCTTCCGGTTCTGAACTAAGGATTAAAGCGCGATTCCCGCGCGCAGGTAAAAGCCCAGTCGCGAGGGCCAGTTCTGGACTTGCCGATGAGACCACGGCGGCATTGTGTCAACCAGGCACTCTGTGCTTGATCCGGATCAATCCCACATATCCTCGTCATTACCCGGCTTGTCCGGGTAACCCATAGACGCAGGTGGTTCCGGAGGCACCTCGGCGGCGACGCCTTGACGTTGTTCGGCAAGCCACGGTGTTCATGGGTTACCCGGACAAGAGCCGGGTAATGACGATCTTGGGGGGTGTTGGGCATTCTGGCGAACGCGTGGCCCTTCTCAAGCTTCGCCCCCCTAGCTGCGACGTCGCAAAACACCTCGGCCCAGGGCCAGGAGTGCGTCCTTGAGGCGGCCCTCGGGGGCGCCGGACAGGCTGTCGAGCAGGGCTGCCTCTTCGGCGGCATCAAGGGGGGCCCTTCGGCGGGGCGGCGGAGGTGTCTCGGCACGGCGCAGCGGCCCTTGCACAATCCGCAGTTTCTGGACGGCATCGGGGCCAAGGAACAGGTTCACGCGGGCCAGGATATCGTGGGCCTGGTGCTGGATGATCGCGGCAGCCGGCCCCGCCACGCGGATTTCCAGCGACGAGGGCCCGCCGTTGCGGCCCTTGACCAGTTTGACCGGCTCGGTGCGCCTGGCAATGTCGGGTCCCACCACTTCGCGCCAGCGGGCGGTCAGCGCCGAGGCCCCGTGACCGAACTGGCCGTCCAGCTCTTTCATGAACCCGCGAAGCGCCCGTCCGGCCGGGGGCGGCGGGCGGTGTTGCGGACGGGTCCGCTTCTCCTTGAGGATCCGGAGGGTGTCCTCGATGTCCGGCAGGCGACGGCGCATGGACCACCCTACCGCGCGGGTGGGCGGGATGGTAGGCGGGAGACGTGACCGCCGACATTCTCCGCCGCCAGCTGCTGGCCTGGTACGACGCCAACGCCCGGGACCTGCCCTGGCGGGTGGGGCCGCATGCCGCCGGAGTGCGGGCCGATCCTTATCGGGTTTGGCTGTCGGAGGTGATGCTGCAGCAGACCACAGTGCCGCATGCGACGCCGTACTTCCTGGCCTTCACGGCGCGGTGGCCGACGGTGGGGGATCTGGCGGCGGAAGCGGACGGCGAGGTGATGGCGGCGTGGGCGGGGCTCGGCTACTACGCCCGCGCGCGGAACCTGCTGGCCTGTGCCCGGGCGGTAGCGAACGTCCACGGGGGCGTGTTCCCGGATACGGAGGAGGGCCTGCGCGCCCTGCCCGGCCTCGGGCCGTATACGGCGGCGGCGGTGGGGGCGATCGCCTTTGACCTGCCGACCAATGTGGTGGACGGCAATGTCGAGCGGGTGATGGCGCGGCTGTTTGCGTTGGACGCAGCCATGCCGGGCGCCAAGCCGGAGTTGAAGCGGCTGGCCGGGACGCTGGTCCGCGACCATCGGCCCGGCGACTGGGCGCAGGCGCTGATGGACCTGGGCGCGACGGTCTGTCGCCCGCGCTCGCCGCTGTGTGAACTGTGCCCTGTGTCGGAGCATTGCGCGGGGTTGGCGAGCGGCGCGCCGGAGACCTGGCCCCGAAAGACGGCCAAGGCCGCGCGGCCGCATCGGCACGGTGTGGCCTATGTGCTGACGCGCGGGGATGAGGTGGCGCTGGTGCGTCGCCCGCCCAAGGGCCTGCTGGGCGGTATGCTGGCCCTGCCCACCAGCGACTGGCGGGCCGCGCGGTGGAGCGAGGCCGAGGCGGTGGAGGCGGCGCCGGTATCTGCGGCGTGGCACCAGGTGGGCGAGGTGGAGCACGTGTTCACGCACTTCAGCCTGACCTTGCAGGTCCTGCGGGCCGAGGGTGACGCTGAGGATGTGATCTGGAGCTCCGACCGGGATCTGGGCGGACTGCCCAGTGTGTTCCTGAAGGCGGCGCGGACTGGGCTTTCAGGGCTTTTGTAGCTGAAGCATCGGGACCGCGAAAAAGTGATCCGCTCATCCCGGCGAACGCCGGGACCCAGATCCCGGACAAGAATGGTGGATTGGAAGAACCCGGCGGGCCTGGAGCGCAAGTCTGAGCTATTCCATCTGGGTCCCGGCATTCGCCGGGATGAGCGGAATGAGAAAGGGCGCGCAGCACCAATTGCCCCCGGCCTGGGGCCGTGGGTGACAAACGTCTGGCAGATGCGCATCCGGTCAGCCGGAACTGCGTCGTGGAGGCAAGATCGGGGGGCGCGCCGGACTGCCTGGGTTGAATCCAGGCGCACCGGCAGAACTCAGGAGCCGCGCGCGGACGGCAGGGGCCGTGGTTGGTCGGGTGAGCACGGCCACGGGCGCAGGCTCCGCCGCGGCTTGCCGCAATAGCGCGTGCAGGGTCGGAAGGGTGGTGTCGCGGATGTGGGCCGGAAGCTCGGCCCGGACCTGTTCGGCGTTTTTCGCCACCAGACCCAGGGTTTTCAGAAACTGCGGCAGGCTGACCGGCTCGCGGTCACGCTCGCGATCCCGATCCGCCTCGATCCGCCCTCGCGCATCGTCGCGGTCCGCACGCTCTGTGCGTTCGCGGTCCGGCGTTTCCACCGATGCCGCCACAGCGGCACGTGGTGCCACGACTTCGAACTGGCTCAGCCGGATGCCCATCCGCACGGCAAAGAAACAATGCCGAAACTCGGTACTGAACGCCAGAAACCGCGCCAGATCGTCGCCTGCGCTCTGCGCAATCCCCGACGCCGTCACACCCAGCTGATACGCACACTGCGTCATCGCCCCGATCATCTCGAGAGGCGGCACATCGCGTATGGGAGCGGTGACTGGCATTGGAACAAAG
Organism: Alphaproteobacteria bacterium; assembly: GCA_031379795.1. GTDB lineage: Bacteria > Pseudomonadota > Alphaproteobacteria > Caulobacterales > Caulobacteraceae > Phenylobacterium. The sequence goes on along the minus strand of JANNFM010000168.1, from coordinate 168 downwards.
ATAGAACATTAAAGGGGAGTGTCAAGCGGCTGTGGGTAGCACACGATATGTCCGGTTTTCGTAGCAGACGATCTGTCCGGTTTGGCCGGGGTGGATCTGATGCATGCGGAGATACGGATGGCACGGATTGGCGAGGCGATTGGACGCTACAAGCGCGGGGGGATGAGC
>JANNFM010000166.1:0-2984 GCA_031379795.1 Alphaproteobacteria bacterium | reverse complement strand
GCTCATCCCCCCGCGCTTGTAGCGTCCAATCGCCTCGCCAATCCGTGCCATCCGTATCTCCGCATGCATCAGATCCACCCCGGCCAAACCGGACAGATCGTCTGCTACGAAAACCGGACATATCGTGTGCTACCCACAGTCTCCCATTCGGGCCTTGACGACGCAAAAAGCGCCTTCTAGGTTGGTCCCGATCAATCAAGCCGCTACCACACGGCGCCTGCGATTTCCGAAAGCCTCCAGCGCCAACTGGGGGCTTTCGCCGTTTTGGGGTCTCGTCTAAGTCAAACTGAATTCCTGATGCGCGACGAGGCGCGCGCAGAGGATCTGACGCGCGACTCAGTCGGGCTCAGCGTTCAGTGAGTCTGGGCGAAGCTGAAGGCTCGGAATTGCACCATTTCGACCAAAAAGGGCCGATTCGGGCGGTTGACGGACATTCAGAAACGAGTCCTTGGCGACCGACTCAGGGATCTACCGATTGTGGTCCGAGGACTTCACACGACCAGCCGTGGTAGATCACCGCCGTCAATCGGCGCGGGGCGAACTCTACGACGTCCCGCTGACCGGGTTCGCCTTGCGCCACGCCTGAAAGCCTCGATCCGCCTCCATGAAGGTCGAGAGGATGTGGGGCACGAGCTGTTCAAGCGCGATCTCCTGAGCGTTGCTCTGGGCGTAGGCGCGCTGATAGTCGACCAGGTCGACAGCGAGCTTCCCGCGCAGCCGCAGGCGCAGGTCTGTCACCTTCTCCTCGAGGTCGATCTTAGCCAAGGACAGGGTAGGCTTGACGGGTCGCGTCATGGGCGTCTCCTTTGATGGACTGAAGGAAGCGGTCAATCGCCGCGAAGGCGAAGTCCGTCAGCTTGAGATTGAGGCCGTCAGTGTGCCGGCGAATGCGCAGGCAGAGCGGCCGGGACAGGCGCACCGACACCCGGTCCTTGGCGCCGCGAACGGCGGGGAAAGCGATCTCGACGCCGCTCTCCAGCGCCTCCACCAACTCTCGAAACGCGCGCTCATAAATGAGCCGCACACAGCCACGAGGATTCTTGCGCGTATTCAGTCGTTCGGCGGCCGACACCATATCCTGATGCAGGCCTTCGGACAGAAAAAGCCCGAGCTTCTCTGCGGTCTGGGTCACTGGAACTCTCTTTTTTACGGATAGAGGGGGCTTACTTGTAGGGAGCGAGGATCATGTCCTTGTTGACGATGACTTGGAGGGGCCAGCCAGCGCGCACGGTGATCGTGGCCTGGCGGTTCAGATCACGCTCAGTGATCCTTTGACCGGTCTGCTGGGCCTGGTTGGAGATGCCGCTGGCGGCGCTATTGACCACCAGGCCGCCAGAGCTTCGGGTGCCGGCGTCCTGGGCCGACGCCGCGCCGATGCTGAAAATCGTTGAAATCAGAATGCCGCGCGCCAGCTGGCCGAAGTGCCCGTCCGTGCGGTCGCGAAGGCCGCTGGCCCCGGCCAGGTCGGCCCCGGTCATCGAGGCGATATTGATCGACCGGCCGTCGGGCATGACGATCCGGTTCCAGGCGATCAACGCGCGCTCCTGACCGTAGGCGACCTGGCTGTCGTATTGCCCGATCAGCCGCGCGCCCTGCGGGATCAGCACGGTGCGCCCGGTGACGTGGTCGTAAACCGGACGGGTCACCTGGGCGATCACCTCGCCCGGCAGATCGGAGTTGATCGCGGTGATGAGGGCGGCCGAGATCAGGGTTCCCGCCTTCACCGCCCACGGACTGAGCGGCGGCAGCAGCGGATTGGCCAGGTAGTCTTCGGACCGGGAGCCGGCCAGAAACTGGCGCTTGGCGCCCTGGCCGTTCTGCGGCTGCACCTCTGCCGACCGCTCGGCCGGCGGACCGGCCCGGCCTGCGAGCGCCGCCAACCCCGCCGCGGGTGCGGCCACATCCCTATCAGCCACCTGCACCGGCTGTCCGCCGAAGAAGGGACCGGCCGCGCGCGCCGCGCGGGCCTGATCGCGAGCCTCCTGAACGGCCGGGTCCACCGGCGGCGCAGGAGGAGCGGCAGCGACACCGGCCGCTGGCTGTCCCGCCGCGTCTGCACCGGGCGGGGGCAGGGTGGCCATGCCCGGCACGGAGGCCTGCAGGCCCGGATCGCCGTACCCTTGCGCGAAGCGGTTGGCGATCTCGGGACGCTGCGGCGTCTGGGTGTCGGCCGCCGCCTGCGGATCCTGATCCTTGGCCGCTCGCGTGTGGGAGCCGCCAAAGCCGAGATAGAAGCCCAGGGCCACGAAGCTGGCCAGCGCGGCGGAGCCGGCCAGCAGGTATTTGCGATTCCACCGGGTCACCGGCGGACGTGGACCGGTCAGCACGCTGGCGGGCGAGGCCTTGCGCTCCGGCGCGGCCATCGGTCCTTCGCCATCGAAAGGCGGGTCGGGAGGCAGATGGCTCATCTCAACGCCCCCCGCCGGTGCGGGATATCCGCACCACAACCTGGCGGCCGTCGCCCAGCCGCAGTTCGGCGACATCGATCATCCGGTCGACGACGTAGTAGCCGTTGGCGAACCGGTAGTTGACCAGCTCGGCCTGCTTGTTCGGACCGATCAGGAAGAGCGGCGGGGCCTCTGTGGCCGCGAGGTCGGCGGGGAACTGGATGTAGGTCTTCAGGCCATCATCGAAGACCCGCAGAGGCTGCCAGCGGGGACCACGCCGGGCTCCGATCGGTTGGATCCGATAGGCGAAGTTCAGGCGGTCGATGGCGATGTTGCTGGCCACGACCGTCTGGTCGGCCGCCGCGCGAGCTGCCTGCGCGTCGCGCATCTCTTCCTGCGGATAATTCCAGCTGATCACGCTCGTATAGGTCTCGCCCTCGTGGCTGACCGCTTCGAGCAGATAGGTTCGTTGGTCCGTGGTCAGGATGATGTTGGTGCGCAGGCCACCGCGGATCGGCTTGACGAAGACGATGACCTGCTGGCCGGCCCCGGCGCCCTGGACCGTTTCGCCGAGCACCCATCGCACCGTGTCACCGG
>JANNFM010000146.1:0-6491 GCA_031379795.1 Alphaproteobacteria bacterium | reverse complement strand
GTCCAGCCCGGTCTTGAGCGACTTGATCATCCGGTCGACGTTCCAGGGATGCTGGGCGTCGTAGTAGATGGCCAGTTCGACGCCCTTGTAGGTCTCGCGCTTGATGGCGTAGCGGGCGGACTGCACCGAGAAGAAATTCAGCACTGGCGCCTCGGTGCGATAGCGGATCGTGCGCCGGCCGTTGGCCGTGACATCGGAAACCCGATAGCCCGGCGCGATCGGCGTCTGGTCGGCGTCTGTCGTGAGGGTGATGTCGGCGTTCACCCAGTCGGAGTTGGCCACATAGTTGCGCGCCTGGGCCGAGCGGTCCTCCAGCTTTGGCGGGCGCAGCTGGGGCGGCAGGCCGTATTTCCGGCGCTTGGCGCGGTCCTGGAGCAGGCCGACGCGCTGCATGCCGATGATGGGCGCGAATTCGAAGTTGTCGACGAAGGTTCCGTTGTCCACCAGCCGCGTGGTGTTGCCGGAGTTCCTGAATCCGCGCTGGATCATCAAGGTCTGGAAGGACAACGCCGCCGTCTGACCCGGCAGCAACGGCCGGTCAAAGGTAAAGATGCGATAGTTGTAGCGGTCGAAAGTCTGCACCCGGCCAGCACCGTTCACGGTCATCTGCAGGGCCCGCGTGTCGCGATCCAGACGGACGTGCAACTGGCGGATCGGGGCCGCGGTGTCGTTGACCAGTTGGTACACGCCTTCGGTGGTCATCCGGGGCGCGTGCGGGTGCAGATCAATGCTCAGGGTGACGTCGGTGATCGAGGGCTGCGGCAGGGTCTCGTACTTGAGGAAGGCCTTCTCGTAGTCCGCCTGCCATTTGTCGCGGTCCAGCGAGGTCCGGTACTCATTGAGGGTATTGGTGTTGTAGAAGATGTTCGCGCCGAGACCCGCGAAGGCGATCAGGGCGACGCCGCCGATCAACCCCGCCGGTCCGGCCAGACGCCGGGGCAGGCGCCCCAGACGCGGTGCCAGACGGGTTTCTGTTCCCCGTCGCCAGAGCAGGTGGGACAGGATCAGCAGCACCAGGGCGAAGGCTGACCAATAGGCCCGGAACCAGGCCGCAAACCCGGCGTAGTCGCCTTGGCCGTTCATGTCCGACAGCGGCGTGCCGGGCGTGCCGCCATAGATGTAGAGATTGTGCTCGAAGCCGATGCGACCCAGCGAGAGGGTCGCGATCAGATAGAGCAGCATCAGGCCCCAGCCCACGAACTTGTGGGGCGAAATGGTCTGCAGAAACACGGCCAGTACGGCGATCAGCGCCCAGTCGATGGCGTTGGGCACGATGTACCAGAAGAGATATTTTTCGGGCTGGATCGCGGTGAAACCCATCCCGAGCTGGACGGCCACGCCGGCCAGGGCGCTGACCAGCAGCATGCTGAACAGGACGAGCATGATGGCCAGGGTCTTGGGGACCACGAACGCCCAGTCCGGCACGGCGGTGGCGTCTATGATCTCATGGGTCCGTCGCTCGCGTTCGCGCCAGACCAGCTCGCCCGCGTAGTAGATGGCCACGATCATCACCATGAAGGTGAACGAGCCATTGAGCGTGCCGATCACCCAGCGGGTCACGGGGTAGAGGGCCGCCCCGTTCTGTTCCGCGCCGAGGATCAACCCGCCCAGGCTGTTGAACAGGCCCAGAAGCAGCAGCACCAAAAAGGCCGGGCTCTTGAACACCTGCGCCATGTCGAAGCGCGTACGTTGCGTCAGCTGGGCCCAGGCCGTCGCCGGACCAAACCGCGGACGGGCGAGGGGTTTTGGTGTGAACGCCGTTGTTGCCTCAGGCGCGGAGGGCTTGCGTCTGCTGCGGCCCGCGCGCGCCTCGAAGCGAAACAGGCCATGGGCCAGCGCTAGGGCCGCAAGACCGACCGAAGTCCAGATCAACCGGTTGATCAGCAGGGCGCCTTCGATGGGTGGCGTCAGGGTATTGGCGTCTGCGGCTGTGAAATAGCGGGTCGCCAGCCCCCAGGCCGCCAGACCCAGCGGCTCGATCAGGGCCCCCAGTTCACGTCGCTCGGGCTCGCGCATGGCAATGCTGATCAGCAGATAGACGATCAGAAACCCGGCGACGCCCAGATAGGTTGCCATCATGGAGCGCGTGACGGTCGCCAGGGTGAAAAACAGTGCCGAGGTGAGGAACAGGCTGGGCAGGGCCAGCCAGAGATAGGCGAAGGCGTAGGCGCCCAGGCGGTTCGGCCCCAGGGTCTCCGGATCCACCCACGGCGCGAACGAGCCGGCGAAGATCGCCAACGGCACGACCAGGAAGGCCAGCGCCACGGCCGCGAACGCGCCGGAGAACCGTCCGAACAGATAATCGAACTTGCGGATCCGGGTGGAGCGGATGATGGGGCCGAACCCCGTCTCCTCGTCGCGGACGATTACATTGGCGACGAAGGCGGTGGAGACGAACATGAAGAACACCGACATGATCAGTGTGGTCTGGCCGATGGCGCTGGGCGAGTTCTTCTGGATGTTGCCGCCGGATCCGATCTGAATCTGATCGATGGTGACCGACCCGAATACCAGCAGGAAGAAGATCAGCGAGGCGATCCAGAAGATCGGCTGGCGAAGCTGGTAGCGCAGTTCGAAGGCCGCAATCTTGCCGAACATGACGCGTCTCTCCGGCTTCAGGCGGCGCGACGCGAGGCGGAGAGGGTGGAGAAGTAAACATCCTCCAGCCCGCCCTGCACCGGCTCAAACCCGGCGTCGGGACGCGCGTCGGCCAGGACGTGGACGATCAGTCGACCCGCCGCCAGGCGGCTGGCGATGACATCATGGCGTGCGCGCTCGGCGTCCAGTTCGGCGCGATCGATGACCTTGCGCCAGACCCGGCCGTTCAGGCGCTGGACCAGATCGACGGGCGCGCCTTCCACCAGGATTCGGCCTGCGGCGAGGACCGCCATTCTCGGACAAAGATCCGAGACATCCTCGACGATGTGGGTCGACAGGATCACCACCACGTTCTCGCCGATCTCGGCCAGCAGGTTGAGGAAGCGGTTGCGTTCTTCCGGGTCGAGGCCTGCGGTGGGCTCATCGACGATGATCAGCGAGGGACGCCCGATCAGGGCCTGCGCGATGCCGAAACGCTGGCGCATGCCGCCCGAGAAGCCGGCGACCGCCTTCTTGCGAACGTCCCAGAGGTTAACCTGCTGCAACAGGGTTTCGACTGTGTCCTTGCGCTCGCCACGGCTGGCGATGCCCTTGAGGACCGCCATGTGATCGAGCAGATCGAGCGCGGAAACGCGCGGATAGACGCCGAAGTCCTGGGGCAGATAGCCCAGCGTGCGGCGCAGGGTTTCCGGCTCAGCGACAACGTCGATGTCGCCGAACCGGATGGCGCCGGACGTCGGCGTCTGCAGCGTCGCCACGGCGCGCATCAGGGTCGATTTGCCGGCGCCATTGGGGCCCAGCAGTCCAAACATGCCCTTCGGGATTTCCAGATCGACGCCGTCCAGCGCGCGGGTTCCGTTCGGATAGACGTGGGTCAAACCCTTGATCGAGAGCATGGTCTTCTGGCCTCTGGCGTACTTTCATTGCCAAGGCTGGGCGAGGCGCGCAGCGCTGGCAAGTGAGCGATGTGTAACCAACCGGACACGCGCGGTTACTGGCGCGAGCGCGCGCAACCAGAGGTCAGCCGTCAGATCAGGTCCAGCGGGACCGCGTTCACGTCTCCACCGCGCCAACTTCTGCGCGCTTCAGCCCGGAAGTCCCGGGCGGCGCCCCTTCGGCCCTGACGGGCCTCGGCCTCGGACAGAATCCGCAGCGCCAACGCGTCCTGCGGCCATTCGGCCAGGCTGGCGTGGGCGGCGCGCTCGGCCTCGGCGTAGCGCCCGGCTTTCAACTGGGCGGCGGCCAGGCTGCGGCGGACCGGATACCACCAGGGCGGCGGGTCGAAGTTCTTCGGCACCGGGAAGGCTTTTTCCTGCGCGATGGCGGTGCGGGCGAAGATCACGGCCGCCTGGCTGGCGTCTCCGCGCAGCATGGCGGCGCGACCCCGCAGCACGCCGCCGGCGACCTCGGCTATTGGCAGGTTGTTGGCTTCTGTGGCCTGGCTGGCTTCTCCCCGAACGTTTGTGGGATTGCCCTGCGGCGGGCCTCCGGCAGGGAGTTTGGCGGCCTCCGCGCGCAAGGCCGCAATCGCATCGGCTTCGCGCAGGACGGCTGCCGCATCGCCCTTTGCGGCGAAGGCCTCGCCACGGGCATAGTGGAAGTAGATCTTATGCAGGCGGGTGTCGGTGGGCGCGCTGGTCAGCGCCAGGGCGCGGTCCGGCGCGAAACGTCCCAGGGCCACGAGGCTGCGCGCCGTTGTGATGCTCTGGCGATCCGTCGTGGTTTCCGGGAAACCCTTCCTGGCGTGATCGGCGTACTTGAGAGCCAGCACGCGATCTCCGGACATCATCGCGCCGCCCAGGCCAAACAGGTAGTTGTGCAGATAGTAGCGGGTGCCCGGCGCGTTGCCGATAGTGGAGAGGGCGGACCCCGTCTCCGCATCGACCTTCATCGCCGCAGCATTGGATCGGGCCACCTCCTGGTAGAGACCGACCCGCATCAGGGTGTGGGTGCCCATGTGGACCAGATGGCCTGCGCTCGGCGCGAGGGTGCCCAGGCGCTTGGCGTAGGGCAGGGCCAGCGGCGCGTGGCCGGCGAACTCGGTGGCGTGGATGTAATAGTGGATGGCCGCCGTCTCGTCCGGCTTGCGGGCCAGCACGGCTTCGAGGATTTCCTGCGCGCGGGCAACGCCGGAGTAGTCCTCCTGACGGGCGGGAATGATCAGGGCGTGCGCCGTCAGGGTGGCGATGGCGTCGTCGTTCGGATAGCGCAGCGCGATGGCGTCCATCGCCTTGCCGAACGCCTGCTCGCGGCCTTCGGGCGGGGCGACGGGCTGGTAACGGAGTTGCAGGGCGGCGATCAGGGCGGCGGTGCGCTCGTCGCCCGGCTTCACGACTTTCGCGGCGCGGTCGGCCACGGCCAGGGCGGCGGCGGTCTGCTCGGGCGTCACCTGGTAGTTGAGCGTCGATCCCAACGACAGCGCCTCGGCCCAGACGCAAAGCGCGCAGCTGGGGTCCAGCGCCGCGGCTTTGGCGAGCGCCTGCTTGGTCTCGGCGTGCAGGAAGCCGTGATAGGCGTTGATGCCATAGGTGAACCAGGCCTGGGCTTCGGCATTGGTGGTGTCGGCCTGGAAGGTACTGGTGCCGACACCATCGCGAATCCTGCCGTTGGCCGCCACGGCGGCCTCAATGGCGGTCTCTGCGCCGCAGATGGAATTGATCCCCGCCTCGACGGTGTTGGCACCAAGACCTGTAGGCGAGGCCAGAACCATGGCGGCGCCCAGCGCCAGTGCGAATTTCATGGTCGTCCCCTCGTGCGTGGGAACAGCATTGCGCGGTCCGCGCCGCGCTGCAACCGTCAGGCGCTGATGATCGGTGGCTTGAACTGGCCGGTGGGCGACAGGGTGAAGACCTCGATGCCGGTCTCGGTGACACCGCAGGAATGCTCGCACTGGGCCGACAGCGACTTGTCGCGGGTGACCGCCGTCCAGCCATCGGACAACAGTTTCACGGGGTGTTTGCCCAGGTTCACCATCGGCTCGATGGTGAAGAACATGCCGGGCCGCAGGAGCTCGCCCGTGCCCTTCTGGCCGAAGTGCAGAATGTTGGGGGCGTCATGGAACACGCGGCCCAGGCCATGACCGCAGAAGTCGCGCACGACAGAGCAGCGCATGCTCTCCACATAGGTCTGGATGGCGTGGCCGATATCGCCGGTCCGCGCGCCGGGCTTCACCGCATCCAGCCCGCGCTGCAGCGCCTCGTAGGTCACGTCCACCAGCCGCTTGGCGCGTGGCGCCACGGGGCCGACGCCATACATCCGCGAGGTATCCCCGTGCCAGCCGTCAACGATGACGGTGACGTCGATATTGACGATATCGCCCTCGCGCAGCACCCGCTCGCCGGGAATGCCGTGGCAGACGATGTGATTGGGGCTGATGCAGGTGGTCTTGGTATAGCCGCGATAGCCCAGGCAGGCCGGGATCGCGCCATGGTCCAGGATGAACTCCCGCGCCAGATCGTCCAGCTTTTCGGTCACCACGCCGGGAACCACATAGGGCGTCAGCATGTCCAGGCACTCGGCCCCGAGCCGCCCGGCCGCGCGCATTCCCGCAAAGCCTTCGGGTCCATGCAGCTTGATCTGGCCGGTCCGATGATCGGCGTCGAGGATGTCGGTCATGAGATGCTCCAGCCGCCTATGTCGCGATCCTAGCACAGATCGTCAACTGGGAGGGAACGGTGCCAGAGCGCCAAGTCACTTGCCTCACCCGCAAAGCGGGGGAGGGGGACCATCGGCTGAAAAGCCGATGGTGGAGGGGGCGGGTTCAGGCGCAGCGCCCGGTCTCGCCCCTTCCACCACGCCATCGGAGCCTGTCCTCGGGCCGGCCGATGGCCGGTCCCGGGGAGGGCGCGGTCCCCCGTCCCCGTGAACGGGGAAGGCAGAGTCCTAAGGCCGCG
>JANNFM010000098.1:0-3597 GCA_031379795.1 Alphaproteobacteria bacterium | reverse complement strand
CGGCTCCTCTGGCAATCTGGTCGAGTGGTACGACTGGTTCGTCTATTCGGCCTTCGCGATCTATTTCTCGCAGCACTTCTTCCCTGGCGGGGACGACCTGGCGGGGCTGCTCAAGACCATGGCGGTGTTTGCCGTCGGCTTTTTTGCCCGCCCGCTAGGCGCGTGGCTGATGGGCGTCTACGCCGACCACGCGGGGCGCAAAACCGCGCTCACGGCCGCCGTCACGCTGATGTGCGGCGGCTCCCTGATCATCGCGGTGTTGCCCAGCTACGAGACCATCGGGGTCGCCGCGCCGATCCTGCTGGTGATCGCGCGCATCCTGCAGGGACTGTCGGTGGGCGGGGAGTATGGCGCCAGCGCCACGTACCTCTCGGAGATGGCGGGCCAGAAACGGCGCGGTTTCTGGTCCAGTTTCCAGTTCGTCACGATGGTGATGGGTCAGTTGATAGCGCTGGGCCTGCTGGCCCTGTTGCAGACGACGATGGACAAGGCCGATCTGGACGCCTGGGGCTGGCGCATTCCGTTCTTCATCGGCGCGGCCCTGGCGGTGGTGGTCTTCTGGATCCGCAGCCGCATGGACGAGAGCCAGTCTTACCAGAATTCCAAGGCCGCCGGTGTTGCGCGGGCGGGGACCATGCTGCTGTTCACCCGGTACCCGAAACAGACAGCGACCATCATCCTGCTGACGGCCGGCGGGTCGCTGGCCTTCTACGCCTTCACCACCTACATGCCGAAATTCCTGACCGGAACCTCCGGCTTCACCGCACCGACCGCCACCGCGATCACGGCCGGGGCCCTGGTTGTCTACCTGCTTTCCCTGCCCCTTTTCGGCTGGATCAGCGACCATCTGGGCCGCAAGGCGACGCTTTATGTGGCGTTCGGCGGCGGTGCAGTGGTGACCTTTCCGGCCCTCTCGGCGATCGCGGCCACCGACAACCCCTGGGTGGCGTTTGCGCTGATCTCGCTACTGGTGTTCCTGCTGTCGGGCTACAATTCGGTCAGCGCAGTGGTGAAGGCTGAACTCTTCCCCACCAACGTCCGCGCGCTGGGCGTCGCCCTGCCCTATGGCATCGCCACGGCGATCTTCGGCGGCACCGCCGAACCCATTGCCCTGGCGTTCAAGCGGGCCGGGGCCGAGAGCGGCTTCTTCGTCTATGTGGCGCTGGGCCTGGCGGCCTCGCTGGTGGCGAGCCTGTTCCTGCCCGACACCCGCAAACACAGCATGATCCTGGAAGACTGAGACGGCCGGGCGCTACAGTCCCAGTTCGGCGCGCGCCTTTTTCGTCAGCTTGGCGGTCATCAGGCTGTGGGCGGTGGCCAGCCAGCCGACCACGTCTTCGTGCTCGACCTCGGCCAGATCGATGTTCACCCAGTGGCCCTTGGCGAAGTAGGGCGCCTGACGGCCCGGCCCGTCCTCGGTCAGCACCATAAAGCCGATGGGACTCACCTTGAATGACAACCCGCTCGGCAGGGCGCAGACCGCGAAGACCTTGCCGCCCACCTTGTAGACGTCCGACCCGCCCCATTGCACCACGCAGGTCACGGCGGGCAGCGCCATCGCCGCTTCGGCGACCTCGTCGCGGGTCACAGGCCGATCTCGGCGCGCTGCTTGCGCGTCAACTTGGCCGCCACCAGGCCGTGGGCGGTCCGGATCCAGTCGGCGACTTCGGTCGGGTCCTGCGCCGGGAGGTCGGCAAGGGTGACCCACTTGGCCCGGGCTGCGTACTTCGCCGGCGTTGCGCGGCCATTCTCGACCAGCGCTTCGAAGGCGATGTCCGTGGCCTTGAATGACAGGCTTCGGTAGCCGCCATCCGTCGCACAGAACATCTTGCCTGCCACGCAGTAGCAGTGGTCGTCGCCCCACTTGATATCCAGGACGGCGCCCGGAAGCGCCAGCGCCGCCGCGTGCAGTTCCTCGCGGGTCAAGCCGTGACGCCAACGCCGATCGGGCAGGTCACGCCCGTGCCTCCAATGCCGCAGTAGCCGTTGGGATTCTTGGCCAGATACTGCTGATGATAGTCTTCGGCGAAATAGAAGGTCCCGGCGGGCGCGATCTCGCTGGTGATCTGGCCATAGCCGCGCTTGCTCAACTCGATCTGATAGGCCGCCTTCGAGGCCTCGGCCACCTGCGCCTGATCGTCGTTTGTGACATAGACGCCCGAGCGGTACTGGGTGCCGACATCGTTGCCCTGGCGCATGCCCTGGGTTGGGTCGTGGCCCTCCCAGAACACCTTCATCAGGCCGGCGAACGACACGACCTTGGGATCATAGACCACCAGGACCGACTCGGTATGGCCGGTCCGGCCCGAGCAGACTTCCTCATAGGTGGCGTTGGGCGTGTGCCCCTGCTGATAGCCCACCGCCGTCACCACGACGCCCGGCACCTGCCACAGGATTCGCTCGACCCCCCAGAAACAGCCCATGGCGAAATAAGCGCTCTCCAGGCCCTCGGCGTAGGGACCCTTCAGGGCCTCGCCGTTCACAAAGTGGCGCTGGGCGGTGGGGATCGCGCCAGGTCGGCCGGGCAAGGCGGTCGCCGCCGTCGGCAGATCAAGGGGTCTCTTGAAAAACATGGTGCGCCTCCGGAGCTTCAGGTCCACCGTACGATAGGGGATGAAACTATATTTTGCACCTGACCGGACGCGAATGAACCATTCCGGCTTTTGGGGTAATATACGTCAAGGACGATCAGCAGAGAGGTTTGCGGGCATGCGGTTCTTCAAGACATGGCTTCTGGCGAGCGTGCTCGCAAGCTTGACCACAGCGGGCGCCCTGGCCGCAGGTGGTGGCGGTGGTGGCGGTGGGGCGGAGATGCCCTCCGCCTCGGGCCCCCAGTACAATCCCGCTGAAGAGTACGCCAAGGCGGTGAAGGCCCTGCAGGCCAAGGACTACAAGTCCGCCGCCCGCGCCGCCGGCAATGTCACCACCGCCGCGCCGAAGAACATCGACGGCTGGCGCCTGCTCGGCATCGCCCAGGCCGGCGCCGACAACTGGAAGGGTGCCAAACGGGCCTATGAGCGCGCGGTCAAGCTCGCGCCGGACGACCTGCCCAGCCGGGGCGGACTGGCGCTGTCGCTGGCCAACCTCAAGGACCCAAAAGCCCAGGAACAGCTCGACTGGCTGAAGGCGAAGGCCGGCAATTGCAGCGCGGGATGCGACCCGGCGATGCTGAAAGCCATGACCGCCGACGTCGAAAAGGCCGTCGCCGGGGGTGCGCCGCAACCCAGCGCCGCGCTGAGCGGGGGCACGCTGATCTTCGCCAGCGATCGGGGCGACAGCGCCTATGTCGAGGCGGTCAGCCTGATCAATGAAAAGCGCTACGGCGAGGCGCTGGCGTCGCTGGACAAGGCGCGCGTGGCGTTTGGACCGCATCCGGACGTACTGACCTACCAAGGCTATACCTGGCGCAAGCTGGGCCAGTTCGACCGGGCCGAGCAATACTACCTCCAGGCCCTGGCCATCGCGCCGGACCATCGCGGCGCCACCGAATATTTCGGCGAACTGAAGGTCGAGCGCGGCGACCGGGTTGGCGCGCAGGCGATGCTGGCCAAGCTGGAGCGTGTCTGCACCTTCGGGTGCGCCGAAGCCGAGGAGCTG
>JANNFM010000093.1:0-2637 GCA_031379795.1 Alphaproteobacteria bacterium | reverse complement strand
TGGACGGCCGCTGGCTGGACGCACGCAGCCCGCCGCTCAAGACCCTGACGCTGGACACCCTCAGGCAGTACGACGTCGGCGCACTGCGACCCGGCTCGGATTATGCCGTGCGCTATCCGCACCGCCAGCCCCTCGACGGCGTGTCCATCCCGACGCTGGAAGACCTCCTCGACCTGCTCAGGGCCGCGCCCGGCCCGCGCCGCCTGTTCTATATCGAGATCAAGACCGATCCCCGGGATCCCGGGGCCGCCCCCGACCCTGACACCGTCACCAACGCGGTGATGGACGCCGTCGAGGCCGCCGGTTACGCCGCCCACACCAAGATCATCGCCTTTGACTGGAGCGTCCTGCGCCGCGTCCACGCCCGCGCCCCCACGATGGCGACCGCCCATCTGACCATCCCCGCAGCCCTCGCCGTAAGGGTAAAGCCCGGCCCCGACGGACGCTCGCCCTGGACCGACGGCGTCGACGTGCGCGACCATGGCGGCTCGGACCTGAAAGCCATCAAGGCCCACGGCGGCATGGAGTGGTCACCCTACTACACCGACGTCACCGGTGAGACCGTCGCCGAAGCCACCGCGCTCTGCCTGAAAGTCGGGCCCTGGGGCCTGTCGAAGCGCGCCGATATCCAGCGCATGGCGGCACTCGGTGTTTTCAGCAGCACCGTGTCGGGCCCGGACTGGGGCTGACCGGACTCTTCCCCAATATCCGTCATCCCGGACGCACACCCGCGAAGGCGGGTGGGTGAGCCAGGAACCAGAGGCCCTGCGCACCGCCCTGGGTCCCGGCGCTTCGGCCTGCTGGCGCAGGCCTGTGGCCGGGATGACGGGGAATTCTGGAGTCTCGTGAAGCCGAATTCGATGCACTGCGGGAGCTCGCCCGGCAATCGACTTGCCGGTCCGACCCGGCTAGACCGCGCCCGTTGGCAGCCCCCAGCAGTGTGACCCGCCGGACCTCCATCAGAGATGACTGACAAATCTGACGCCCCTGCGGCATCGAACCTGACCGCGCCCGTCATCGTCTGGTTCCGGCGAGATCTGAGACTCAGCGACAATCCGGCTCTGGCCGCTGCCCTCAACAGCGGCCAACCCGTCATCCCGCTCTACATCCTGGATGAGACCGACCACCTGCGCGCGCCCGGCGCCGCCTCGCTCTGGTGGCTTGGCAAGTCGCTGGCGCAGCTGGCCGCCTCGCTCGAACACCTGGGGTCGCGCCTGATCCTGCGCCGGGGCGTCGCAGCCACAGCGCTCACCAAACTGGTCCGGGAAACCGGTGCCGCCAGGGTTCACTGGAACCGGCTCTATGACCCCGGCGTCACGGATCGCGATGCGGCTCTAAAGGCCGCGCTCAAAGCTGACGGCGTCGCCGCCCACAGCTTCAACGCCGCCCTGCTGTCCGAGCCCTGGACCGTGCGCAACAAGGCCGGCGAGCCCTTCAAGGTCTTCACCCCCTTCTGGCGCGCTGCGCAGACCAGCCTTGACCTGTCGCAACTGCATCCCGCCCCCGATGTCCTGACCGCACCCCCTGTCTGGCCTGACAGTGAGCCCCTCGAAGCATGGGACCTTCAGCCCACGAAACCTGACTGGACCGGAGGCTTCAGCCTCTGGACCCCGGGCGAAACCGGCGCCCAGGCCCGCCTCGCCACCTTCCTGGACACCGGCCTCGCGCGCTACACGGAGGGCCGGAACATCCCCGCCGCGGAAGCCGTCTCGCGCCTGTCGCCCCACCTGCACTTCGGCGAGATCGGTCCACGCCAGATCTGGGCCGCCGTCGATGCGACCCTCGACGCCCGCCCCGCGCTGGGTCGCCAGGCCGACAAGTTCAAAGCCGAACTGGGCTGGCGCGAATTCAGCCATTCGCTGCTGTTCCACAATCCGCAGATGGAGACCCGGAACTTCAAACCCGCCTTTGACACCTTCCCCTGGCGCGACGACCCGTCCGCCTTCACCGCCTGGACCCGGGGCCAGACCGGCTATCCGATGGTCGACGCCGGCATGCGCGAGCTGTGGACCACCGGCTTCATGCACAACCGCGTGCGCATGCTCGTCGCCTCCTTCCTGGTGAAACACCTGCTGATCGACTGGCGAAAGGGCGAGGCCTGGTTCTGGGACACCCTGCTTGACGCCGATCGCGCCAACAATGCCGCCAGCTGGCAGTGGGTCGCGGGTTCCGGCGCCGACGCCGCCCCATACTTCCGCATCTTCAGCCCCATGGGCCAGGGCGAGAAGTTCGACGCCGACGGCCGCTACGTCCGTCGCTGGGTCCCGGAACTGGCCCGCCTGCCCGACGCCGTGATCCACAGCCCCTGGACGGCCGACCCGCTGATCCTGCGCGCGGCCGGCGTGACCCTCGGCCAGACCTACCCACGCCCCATCGTCGAGCACGGCTTCGCCCGCGAGCGGGCGCTGCAGGCGCTGAAGGCGATCAAGGTGGAGGGTGGCGAGGGGTGATCAGGGCGCGATATCAGGGGGACGACGATGCTGATCGCTCTCGCCCGGGAGTTATTGCAACTGTTGTCTAATTGATTTCACGTTCGCCTCTGGTTGGTTGCTTAGCTGACCTTGGTCTATGGTTGTCTACGGGGTCATGGCCTGGCTGGGGAGCCGTGGCGGCCATGCCGCAAGATCGCGGTCAGGC
>JANNFM010000080.1:0-2655 GCA_031379795.1 Alphaproteobacteria bacterium | reverse complement strand
CGTGGGCTGCCGCCGAACCGGCGAGCAGCATGGCGCCGGTCGCGATCAGCGCGGTCAGCGCGGTCAGGGTGAGGTGTCGGGGGTAACGCATTCGAAGTTCCCATCGTACAAGAGGAATGTCTGCAGAGCATACGCGCCAGCTTGGTCGTTGCCTCATGGCGAAGCGGTCGCTGGCGTGGCGGAGCGCATGACGCGTGCTCCGCCAGCCCAGCTAGCGACGCGGATAGTTGCGGCCGTCGTCACGGCGGCCGTCGTTCCAGTCGTCCTGCGCGGCGTGGCCATCTTCATGGGCTTCGTGCATCACATCATGCAACCGCTCGAGCCGACGCTGGATGTCCTGGCCTTCGCGGGGATCGAGCAGGCCATCGCGCGAGCGGAAATAGAGTTCCCGCTGCCGAATCTGCCGCAGCTGAGCAATGAAGTAGCGGCCTTCCTGGCGGGTGTAGGACCCGTCGCGCAGCCCGTGTTGGATTCCCTCGACGTCATGCTGATAGAGCGCGTCGAAGTTCTGATATCCGCCGAAATACTGACCGTACTGACGCTGGTCCTGATCCTGGTCCTGCCGCTCGTGATCGTGGGGCTGTGCGAGTGCCGGAGCCCCGACGGCGCCAATGGCCGCGGTGGCGAGAAGGATACCCAAGAGCTTCTTCATCATGCTGGTCCGTTTCTGATTGGCCGAGGCGGCCGTTCCTACAACGCACCACATCCGCAATGAGCTTCGTGTGAGCCCTGCCGTCACCGGATGTTCATGTCCAAACCGTGTTTCGGCGATTTGTCAGGCGCAGCTTGGGTGTGTGGCAGGCGTGTCTGCTGTTTTGGTTCAGGCCTGGTTCAGCGTGAGCCGTCCACCCTGGAAAGTACGCGGTCAGTCCGCATCCATCTTTGGAGGCAACCTATGCTGAAGAAAATGCTGTTTGTGTCTTCCGTCCTCGCGCTCGCCGGTCCGGCAAGCGGTGCCATGGCCCAGGGTTACTATGGCTATGCTGGCCAGCATTCCCGTGATCATGAAGAGCATGGAGCCGTTCACGACGAGGTGGACGAGGCTCACGCCGATGCCCACGCGGAGGGCTTCTATAGCCGTCGCGAGCACAAGGGCTACCATCGCGCTCTGCGTGGGGTTCATCGCGAATTCCATGACGAACACCCGGATACGCGACACGACGGCTACCGATTGCCACAGCGTAGAAGCGGCGGCTACTACGGCTATCAGTCCTACCGCGGTTACTCCCCGTACGGCGGCTACCCGGCCTACAGCTATCCCTCCGCCGGTTACAGCTACGGCCCGACCATCACTTACAGCTACGGGCGTCGTTGGTAGCGGCCGGCAGCTAGGGCGGTGCCAAATCCGCCTGGCGCCGCCGTCTGCTGCATCATCGGACAATCGGGAGGGCAGGGATTGCAAGGTTGCGACGCGGCAACAGCAGGCGCTCCGCCGATCACAAGAGTGATCGCGGCGAGTAGGCGAGCAGGGTGTTCGCGCGCAGCAATCGGCCTAAGGATGGTCTGAGCGGCGTCGGCTCGCAAGTGAGATACGGGGGGGCGAGTTCGCTTACCGCGGTCTGCCAACTTCCGCTCACCTCCCTGAACAGCCTTTGGGAGGGTCTTCTATCCGGCACCGAGCCGGAACGTCTGCTTCCTGGCACGGAGCCTTCAGCTGCTCCGGAGCCGTTACGGACTTCGCCGGGCGTCAGACTGCGGGCTTGTCCGTCCGTGCGCGACTGGCGTCATCTGCGAGCGCGCCGAACATTGGGTCCCAAGCCAGAATTGTCAGTTCGTCGATCAGACCTTCAATTGAGAAGGGGTCCTGGGCGATTAATGCCTCGACCTCCTCGCGGTCGTCGACCGTCATGATGATGAACCCGGCCCGTTTTCCGAGACCGGTGACAGGGCCGGACGCGCGTATCTTTCCCGCCTCGATCAGACCGCGGAGGTAGTCGACATGGGGCATCACGTGTTGTCCCCAGCCGTCTCCGTCAGGGTGGGTCATCGTCACCAGAAAGAACGCCATCTGGCATCTCCAAGCTAAGCCTCGGCGCGTCTTGCCACTTCTACTGCGAGAGCGCCACGACGCGCCGAAGGCCGCTTTCGCCCCAAAGTCGATATTGGGAAAAACTGTTTTTGGGCGCGTTGCTGATGCCTGACACGATCATTGGTGGCCTGGAACGGGCGCTTTTCCATTGGCGTCCCATTCCCACGCCTGGTTACGACAGACCTATCCGTCGTCGGCATTGCGCTCGCGAAAGGGCAAGACGCGGAGGGTAGGGATCGGATCGGCCTGCCGGGCGTTGTGTCCCCAGGAAATATACATGGAGACACTCTTGAAACATGCACTCATCATAGCGACCACCCTGTCCTTCGCACTGGTCGGAGCCGCCGCAGCCGACCCCAGCAAGGGCAAGGGGCAAGGCAAGCAAGGCGGCGGACACATCGCGCGCAGCGTTGACCACTCCCACGCAAACGTGGTCGGTGCCCAACGTGACATGCGCGGCCATCAGGCCATGGCGAACGGGACCTGGACGCCCCCTGGCCTAGCGAAGAAGCCGTATGGCATGCCTCCGGGCCAGGCCAAGAAGATGTGGTCGCAGGGCGATCGCCTGCCGGACCAGTACTATTCGCAACAGCGGTACTATGTCGCCAACCCTTCTGCGTACAATC
>JANNFM010000058.1:0-2548 GCA_031379795.1 Alphaproteobacteria bacterium | reverse complement strand
TGCCGCACGAGAAGCTGGGCGGCACCATCCAGAACGACATCCTGAAGGAGTTCCTCACCCGGAACACCTACATCTACCCGCCGATCCCCTCGATGCGGATCGTCTCGGACATCTTCGCCTACACGAGCAAGGAGATGCCGCGCTTCAACTCGATCTCGATCAGCGGCTATCACATGCAGGAAGCTGGCGCGACGCTGGACCTGGAACTGGCCTACACCCTGGCCGATGGCATCGACTATGTGCGCGCCGGCGTCGCGGCGGGCATGACCGTGGACCAGTTCGCCCCCCGGCTTTCGTTCTTCTGGAACGCCGGCATGAACGCCTTCATGGAGATCGCCAAGCAGCGGGCCGCGCGCCTGTTGTGGGCCAGGCTGATGAAGGCCGAATTCGACCCGAAGGACGCGCGCTCCCTGTCGCTGCGCGCCCACACCCAGACCAGCGGGTGGAGCCTGGCGGCACAGGACGTCTACAACAACGTCGCCCGCACCGCCGTCGAGGCCATGGGCGCCACCGGCGGCCAGACCCAGAGCCTGCACACCAATTCGCTGGACGAAGCGCTGGCCCTGCCGACCGATTTCTCGGCCCGGATCGCGCGTAACACCCAGCTGTTCCTGCAGATGGAGAGCGGCCAGAACCGCGTCGTCGATCCCTGGGGCGGCAGCTATTACGTTGAGCGCCTGACCGCCGATCTGGCCGAGCGGGCGCTGACCCACATTGCCGAGGTCGAGGCGCTTGGCGGTATGGCCAAGGCCATCGAGAACGGCCTGCCGAAGCGCCGTATCGAAGAGGCCTCAGCCCGTACCCAGGCGCGGATCGATTCTGGCCAGCAGAGCGTCGTCGGCGTGAACCGCTACCGCCCCGACGTCGCCGACGTCATTCCGATGATGAAGGTCGACAACTCCGCCGTCCGCAACGCCCAGCTGGAAAAGCTCAGTCGTCTGAAGCGCGAGCGTGATCCGGAGGCCGTCTCGGCAGCGCTGGACGCCCTGACGGCGGGCGCGGCGGGCAACGGCAACTTGCTGGAACTCTCGGTCAACGCAGCCCGTGCCATGGCCACGGTAGGCGAAATCTCGTTCGCGCTGGAAAAGGTCTTCAACCGCCACAAGGCCACTGCTGACGCGGTCAAGGGCGTCTATCTGCGCGAAGCCGGCGCGACACCTGCCTCGGACCGCGCGCGTGCCATGGCTGAAGCCTTCACCCAGGCGGATGGCCGCAAACCCCGCCTGATGGTCGCCAAGATGGGGCAGGACGGGCACGACCGTGGTCAGAAGGTGATCGCGTCCGGCTTCGGCGACCTGGGCTTCGACGTCGAGATCGGCGACCTGTTCCAGACCCCCGCCGAGGCCGCCGCAGAGGCCGTCGAGGCCGGTGTTCACGCGGTGGGTGCAAGCTCGCTGGCCGCCGGGCACCTGACCCTGGTGCCGGAGCTGAAGTCGGAACTGGCCCGCCTGGGCCGCCCCGACATCCTGGTGTTCGTCGGCGGGGTCATTCCGCCGGAAGACTTCAAGGCGCTGGAAGACATGGGCGTGGCGGCCATCTTCACCCCGGGCACCGTCATCCCGGAGGCCGCGATTACGGTCCTGGATCGTCTGAACGAACAGCTGGGCTACGCTCAGTAGGGAGCGGGCTGATAGGTCGCCCCCGACCTGTTCCCAAAGAAAGAAGGGTCGCGACGGCCTGCGCCGCGCGACCCTTTCAATTGAACTACGCGGGTCCTGCCGCCATCGGCGACAGGGACCGCCTCTTCGCTTAGCGGCCGCCCAGCGGCGTTGACGCCGATGGGCCGTCGACCTTGGCTTCCGAACCGCGACGGCGACCACCCATGAGCGCTTGAGCCGCGGTCAATTCGGACCGATCCAGCGACTGGTCGCCGTTCTTGTCCAGCACGGTGAAGTACTTGCCAAGCATCTCGCCCATCCGGCCCTTCATTTCGGCCTTCTGCAGCTTGCCGTCGATATTGTCGTCCATCATCCCCAGCATGCGGGTCTGGGAGAAACGAGCGTCGCTGTCGATTTGCTTGGCGGCCGTCTCATCCACCCAGCGGAAGCTCAGCGACGTGAACAGCATTTCCTCGTGGCTCTGCTCGCCCCAGGTCACCTTGATGGTGGGATCCGGGTTGGCCGGGTTGCTCTTGGAATTGTCATACGTCCAGTTGGCGATCAGCCGCGAGCCCGCCGGGATCTTGATCGGCTGGTCGAAGGTGTAGGCGCGCTGCCAGTTGAAGTCGTAGCGCGGCATGGTCAGCAGCAGGGTCTTCTTGCCATCCGGCGTCTGCAGCCACAGGTCATTGGCGTAGGCGCGGTAGTGGGCGTGCGGGAAGGCCGAGTACAGCAGCGCGTCGTTGGGGAACTCGACGTAGGCGACTTCCTTGTGGCGAGCGGTGTTGGCCGGGATCTCGATGCTGGTGTCGATCACCACCACGCCACGCATGATGTACTTGGGCATATCGTTGCGGAAGTAGACGCCGATCTGCGAGTTATCGACGGCCTCCTTGCCATAGGGCGTGTAGTGCATCTGGTAGCCCACCGCGCCGCCGGCCGGCAGGAAG
>JANNFM010000027.1:0-4491 GCA_031379795.1 Alphaproteobacteria bacterium | reverse complement strand
ATGGTCGAGCGACTGCATCTGGCCGAGGCCGAACGCCTGATCAGCGTCGCCGACAGCATCGCGGCCCGCGAGATGCCATGAGGATCAGCGTCGGCCCTTTGGCGCTGATCGCGCTGCTTGCGACCGGTGCCGTTGCGCAGCCATCGGCGGATGCGGCCTATGACGACCGTCTGCGGTCCGCGATGGCGTCTGCGGCGGCGTTTCAGGGACCGATGGAAGGCGCCTGGACGCTGAACTCCGGAACGCGCGAGCTCTTCCTGCTGCAATTGGCCGACCGGAACGGCATCGTCGAAGGTGCCTGGCGCGATCCAGGTCGCCCCGGCGCGTTGGATGGGTCCGGGTTCATCGAACAGGTGGAACGCACCGCCACCGGCCTGACTTTTCGGATCGGTGACCAGGCCATAGCCTTGAAAGTCGACACCGAAGGTCGTTTTGCGGGCGAGCTCACCAGGGCAGGCGGTACCGAGGTCGTGACCTTGCGCCGCCGCGTGCCCTGAAGCCTGCCGGGGACCGGTAGTCCATGAGGATTCCCCCGCAGGGGGAAAGCGGCGCGAAGTCCCGCAGGGGCGAGACGCCGATGGGGGAAGTTTTGAAATTGATCGACGGGCCGCGAAGTCAGCGCTCAATCTGATCTCGGCGCTGAAAACTCCCCCATCGGCCACTCGCACTCCGCGCATCGGGCCGCTTTCCCCCGCAGGCGGGGGAAACCACAACCCCAGCTGTCGAGTCCCTGACAGTCCAGACCTCTAAATCTGCAAGGCCTCGCGCACGGTTGCGGTCGCCAGCGACAGGGCCACCGGGTCGTAAGCCTCCGCCACACCCACGCCCCACACCGGCCCCGGCCAGGCGGCGTCATCCGCGCGCCGACCGACGATATGAACATGCAGCTGGGGCGTCACATTGCCAAGCTGGCCGACGTTGAGTTTCTCCACTGGCCGTCCCAGCGCCCGCCCCGCCGCGCGAACCGCGGCACTGGCCAGAACCACCTCTTCCATCAACGTGGCGCGGTCAGCCGTCGAGAGGTCCTCAAACTCGCGGGCGCCGACTATGCGGGGGATCAACACCAGCCATGGCCACCGCGCATCGGCCTGGATCCGGACTTGGCAAAGCCCCAGGTCACCGACCGGTTCGGAGGTGGCGACAAAGGCCGGATGAAGCTGGAATATCACCCCCGTCGCCTGCGGCATTGCAGGCTCGCCGTCAACGGGCTAGGCAACGCTCGAACGTCCAACGAGGAGCCGCCCCATGGCCAAGAAACCCATTCGCGTCGCAGTCACCGGCGCCGCCGGAAACATCGGTTACGCCCTGCTGTTCCGCATCGCCTCGGGCGAAATGCTGGGCAAGGACCAGCCGATCATCCTGCAGCTGCTGGAAATCCCGGTCGAGGGTCCGCAGAAGGCGCTGAAGGGCGTGGCCATGGAGCTGGAGGACTGCGCCTTCCCGCTGCTGCAGGACATGATCCTCACCGGCGACGCCGAGGTGGCCTTCAAGGACGTGAACTGGGCGCTGCTGGTGGGCTCCAAGCCCCGCGGGCCTGGCATGGAACGCGCTGACCTGCTGAAGGACAACGGCAAGATCTTCATCGCCCAGGGCCAGGCCATCGACAAATTCGCTGCGGATGACGCGCGCGTCGCTGTGGTCGGCAACCCCTGCAACACCAACACAATGATCGCCGCCAGCCAGGCCAGGCGCCTGACCGCCGACCGCTTCACCGCCATGGTGCGCCTGGACGAAAACCGCGGCCGCGCGCAACTTGCGAAAAAAGCGGGTGTCTCGATCAACGACGTGTCCGACCTCTACATCTACGGCAATCACAGCCCGACGATGTTTGCCGACTTCACCCACGCCAAGATTGGCGGCAAGGACGCCGCCTCGGTAATCGGCGATCAGGCCTGGCTGGAAAATGAGTACCTGCCGACCGTCGGCAAGCGCGGCGCGGCGATCATCGAAGCGCGCGGCCAGAGCTCGGCGGCCTCGGCGGCCAATGCCCTGATCGACCATGTGCGGGACCTGTCGACGGTCGGCGCGATCCATTCGGTCGCCGTGAACAGCGAGGGCCGGTACGGCTTCGCCGAAGGGGTCTGGGCCGGCATGCCGGTGAAGACCACAGCGCCCGGCGCCTATGAGGTGATCACCAGCTACGAGATGGACGACTTCGCCAAGTCCAAGATCAAGATCACCAACGACGAACTGGTCGGCGAGCGCGACACCGTGAAAGACATGCTGGGCTAAGGGCCGGCATGTCGTTCCCGATTCTTGAGACGGAACGGCTGATCCTGCGCGTTCCGACGGCCGAGGATTTCGAGCCCTGGGCCGCTTTCTCGGCTGACGAGGAGGCCATGCAGCATCTTGGCGGGGCGCAGTCCCCCGCCATCGCCTGGCGCGGCATCTGCACCATGACCGGCGCCTGGACGATCCGGGGCTATTCCATGTTCTCGGTGATCGAGAAGGCGACGGGCCGGTGGGTCGGGCGGCTCGGACCCTGGGAGCCCGAGGGCTGGCCCGGCACAGAGGTGGGCTGGGGCCTTGCCCGGGAGGTCTGGGGCCGGGGCTACGCCACCGAGGGCGCCACAGCGGCCATCGACTGGGCGTTTGACACCCTGGGCTGGGACGAGGTGATCCACACCATCGAACTCGCCAACCTAGCGTCGCAAAAGGTGGCCCAGCGGTTAGGCTCAACGATCCTGCGCCCCGCCCACATGCCCGCACCCTTCAACAATGTAATCGACGCCTGGGGCCAGAGCCGCGAAGCCTGGCGCGAGCGGAACGTGCGCCCAAAGTGAGGATGGACGCCGCAGCCGCCATTCTCCTCCTCCGACGGGTGAGGAGAAAGGCCGCTACGCCCGCCAATTGGCCGCAGACTCACTTCCGTGCGCGCGTAGCCGCCGCACGCGCGGATCAGATCCACCCCCGCTCGCGCAGCAGTCCCGCATAAGTCCGGCTGACCGGCGCCTCGGCTCCGTCCCTTAGCGTCAGTGTCGCGCGTCCATCCCCACGCTTTGCCTCGGTGATCGCATCGCGCGCCACCCACCAGGAGCGATGCACCTGGGCGCCCTCGATGCCCTGCAACTCGTCAACCGCATCGGCCAGCCGCATCAGGATCAGATCCTGGCCCTTGGATGTGTGCAGGCGCAGATAGTGATCCTCGGCCTCCACCGCCCAGACCTCGGCGCCGCGCAGTTTCAGTGGCAGCCGTTCCAGGAATTTCGGCGGCGCCGGGTCGGCATAGGTGATGGCCGCGCGCCGGGTTTCGACCAGCAGGTTGATGGCCGTCAGCGCCGCTGAAACCAGCAGGACATATCCAAACAGATACGGAACGCCGGCGAACGGCATGTTTGATCCCAGGACGAACCGGGTGGCGACCCAGACGAACAGGGTGAACGGGATCGACATGGCCAGGGCAGCCAGACCGCCGATGAGCCAGGCGTTGTCGGTCAGGCTTCGCGCCCGCCGCGCGATTGTGGTGGTGACAAACGCACCCCAGCCATATCCGGCCGCCATGACCGGCAGCCAATAGACCAGACGCCGCAGCAAGGGCACTTCACCGGTTCCAAATGCTTCGGAAAACGTCAGAAACAGTCCAGCGGCCAGGGTGATCGCAAGGCCACGAATATGGTTGGGCGTCGGCAGTGCAGGTGCGGGTCTGGAGTTCGCCGCGGTCATCGGACCGTCGCCCACGATGCGTGAATGGCGGCGGGCGGTGGTTCGCGAAATCCGGACGCCGGCCCACGTAAGCTCGCTCGCACCCCTGATCTCACCGCGTCATGTCCAGCTCACCCGGGCCGCGCAACGCCGCCGCCCTCCAAGGAATGGAGATAAAGGATGTCGACTGTTTCGCAAACGCCCCGCCATACGCCGATGAGTTTTGGCGTTCGTTTTGGACTGTCCATGGTCGTCGTGGCGGCGGTGCTTGGACTGGCGATGGGCAATGTCATCGGGCCCCTGACCCAACTGGCATCCCAGGCTCATCCCCACTTGCCGAACATGGCGCTGTTCACGGCACTGTCGCCGGTGATCAAGATCCACCTGCTGGCGGCGTTGGCCGCGCTGGCGCTGGGCGGCGTGCTGATGACGGTCCGCAAGGGCCGCACGTTCCACCGGGTCGCCGGCTGGGTCTGGGTGTCGCTGGTGCTGGTGACCGCAGGGGCCACCATCTTCATTCGAGACCTGAACCACGGCAACTGGTCCTGGCTGCACCTGTTCACCGGCTGGGTGCTGCTGATCACGCCGCTGGCCGTGTTCTGGGCCAAACGCCACGATGTGCGCCGCCACCGCCGCACCATGATGGGCCTGTTCTACGGCGGCTTCGCCATCAACCTGGCCTTCGCGTTCCTCCCCGGTCGGACGCTGTGGATGATGTTCTTCGGATAGGTGCGCATTCCCCTAAGTGAGCAAGGTTCGCGCGAGGCCGGATTTGCCGCCCTCACGCGGTTGTCATCGGCTGGCGCGGCGCCTATAAGCCGCGTCACTCGCCGTGCAGGTGAGCACGTC
>JANNFM010000017.1:0-9594 GCA_031379795.1 Alphaproteobacteria bacterium | reverse complement strand
AAGAATGGCAAGGACGCCCTGGAACTCCTGGGCATCCCCGAGGGGGTTGTTCGAAAGACAAGAGTTGTGGACGGCAAGACCCTGCCGGCCGATGGCCGCGCGGCGCTCTATGGGCTCGGTTTGCCCAGCAATCTCAACCTGAACGACGAGATCGAGCGGAAAAACGCCATTGCCGAGATTGGTCAGGCCATGGGCATCATTCGCAAGGCCTACATTGACCTGAAGGCTGCGGCATCGCCCCCGCCGCCGCCCACGGCGGCGGCCATCAGCGGCAAGGTTCCGGCCTATCTGACCAAGCAGATCGGCAACTATCAGGATGCGCTGCGCCGACTGGGCGGGTAGGGGGTTCACGCAGCGTCTTGAAAGCGCCGTGGTGCGGGTCTAGCGAGGCGCTATGGATCCGACGCTACCTCTGCCGCCAGAGCGCCCCCGACGGCGCGTGCCGCTCGTTCTCGTGGGCAGCCTCGGCGCGCTCCTGGCAGGTTCCGTCATTGCCTGGCTGCTGGTGAGGGCCGATCAGGGCGCGGACACGCCGCCGCCGGCGTCTGAAGCCGGATTGATCATCGACTCCAGCGCCAGTGATGATGGCCGGATTGATCCGGCCAAGCCGCTGCGATGTTTCGTACAGGGCCAGTTCGTCGGCGAACTCAGCCTGACGAATTGCGCGCTGCGCAATGGCGTGGCCACGGACGCGCTGGATGTCGGGATCGACGAGAGCGGGGCGCTGGCCGCCGCAGAGCAGGCCAGCCAGGCGCTGATCCCCTTGCCGCCGGTCGATGTTGAGCCCGACGTGACCGAGGACGCCGCGGGGTTCGCCGATGCAGAAGATGCGACCGGTCCGACGCCGGGCAGTTGCTGGCGTTATGGCGGCGGCCGCTGGCGCAAGCTGGCGGACGATCTGGATATGGACGGCTGCGTGCAGTCGTTGTTTGCGGGCCAGTGCGAAAAGCCCGGTGCCGCGCGCTATGGCCGTTGGGGCGCGCAGACGCTGCGTCTTGTGACCGGGCGGGTTGAGGTGTCCGACGATAACCGCACCTTCCGGACTCTTGCGGCGCAGGGAACCGACTGCATGATTGCACCGATCAGATGACGTTCTCGGTTGTCACTGTTAGAGGATGGGCATGTCCGCAAAGAGCCTCTTGAGTGTCGCCATAGCTGCGCTGGCCATGGCGGGCTGTTCCAGCAAGACAACCCCGTCGGGCGAAGCGGGCATCTGTTACCATGTCGTGCCCCAGAAGGACGGCTCGCTGAAGTACAACCGGGTAGCGCCGACCCGGTCGCTGGAGGTCTGCGCCGGCAATCTCGAGGCCATGCGGGTGAAGTTCCTGCGGATGGGCGGCAACCAGACGGATATCTACGGCGCCTATCAGGCCAACTTCCTGTTTCTGGTGAGAGAAGGCGTCATGACGTCCACCTCGCTGGAAGGGCCGCGCTATGTGGCTCTGGTGCGCACGGGCGACGGTCGGCTGGCGATTCCAGGCGCGATGCCACGGTAACTGTGGACAAAACGGAACATTAACAGAACATTCGCTTGCCGTGCCCGATCCGCCGCGCTAGCGTAGCGACTTAATCTACGGAAACGGCGGGACACAACGACATGGCGGGCAGCGTCAACAAGGTCATTCTGGTGGGGAACCTCGGGGCTGACCCCGAAATCCGCGCCCTGGGCTCCGGCGACCGGGTCGCCAACCTGCGGATCGCCACTTCGGAAAACTGGCGCGACAAGTCCTCGGGCGAGCGCAAGGAAAAGACCGAGTGGCACCGGGTGGTGATCTTCAACGAGAACCTGGTGAAGGTGGCCGAGAATTACCTGCGCAAGGGCTCCAAGGTCTACATCGAAGGCGCGATCCAGACCCGAAAGTGGGCGGACCAGTCGGGCGTCGAGAAGTTCTCCACCGAGATCGTGTTGCAGAAGTTCCGCGGCGAACTGACCATGCTGGACGGCCGCAGTGGCGACGCCGAACAGGGCGAGGGCGGTTATTCGTCGGGCTCCAGTGGCTTCTCGTCAGGTTCGGGCGCACGCCAGACCAGCTCAGCGCCGCGCGAGGACTTCTCGGCAAACCTGGACGACGAGATCCCGTTCTAGAGCCGGATCCGCGCGGTTTGCATCTGGCGTCCAGACTTCGCCCATCCCGGCGAATGCCGGGACCTTTCGCCGGGACGGTCCCGGGTCTGAGGGCTGCGAGACTTTCATGAAGCAAAAGATCTTCGACCTGATGCCGCCGGCGACGCTCGTCGCCCTACTGGTGTTCTGGGCCAATGCGCCCAAGGCCTGGCTCGACCAGTGGTGGCTGCTGACAGTTGTGGGCTTCGTGGTTATCGCCTTCGTCCTGATGCTCGAATACCTCAATGAGCGGCACCAAGGCTGGCGTCTCAACAAGACCGAGTTCTTCACCGATCTCTTCTATGTGGCCTTGAGTTCGACCGCGATCAGCTGGGCGACGCGCACGCTCGCAGACGAACCGATGATGTCGCTGAAAAAGTCACTCGGCATCTCCACGCCTTGGCTCACCACCCTGCCGTTCCTGGTGCAGGTGCTGATGGTCATGACGATCTGGGAAATCGGACAGTACTGGATGCACCGGTTGATGCATCACAATGCGCTGCTCTGGTCCACTCATGCGCCGCATCACCACGTCACCCAATTGAACGCAATGAAGGGCTATGTCGGCAATCCGATCGAGCTGTTCCTCATCAGCCTTAGCGTCGTTGTCCTGTTCGACTGGGACGTTGCGGCAATGTTCGCCGGCTTCAGCTGCCTCATCGCCATCGCCATCTACGCCCATGCCAATGTGCGCGCCGACCCGCCAATCTGGTACTCCTATGTCTTCACCACCATCCGCAACCACAGCCTGCACCACACGGCGCTCAGCTACGAGGACACGCGTTGCAACTACGCCAACTCGATGATCATCATGGACCGGATATTCGGCACCTATCGTGAAGGCGAAAGCGAAGTCGTCGGCCAGGGCGCTCGCAGGCGGCTGTCGATCAAGGAGCAATGGCTTTTCCCGGTCCAGTCGTGGCTCGACCGGATGAAGGAAGAGCGCAGTCCTCCTGCCTCCCGCAACTGATCAGGAACGATATGAAAAAGCACCGGGCTGTCATGGCGTTGTCGGGCAGCCTGGTCTTTGCGCTAGCCGCCGCTGCCGCGCCGGTTGAAACCGTCATCCAGGCGCCGGGCTATGTCGATTTCCTCGCGATCGACGGTACAACGGTCTGGGCCACCAACAAGGGCCGGGTCGAACGCTGGTCAAAAACCGGCAAGATCGCCGAAGTGCCGCTCGAGGGCGCTTGCGGAGCCATGACGATCGGCTTTGGCGCGCTATGGGTCGCCGATTGCAAGGCCAAGACGGTCAACCGCATCGACATCCGCACCAACAAGTCAGCCGCCGTCATCCCCACCGGCCTTGCCAGCCCGGATGGCGAAATGAATGTCGTCTCGGGCGCCAGTTCGATCTGGGTGGCCAGCGACAAATCGGGCGTCATCGCCCGCATCGACCCGGCGACCAACAAGGTCATCGCGTCAGTCAGGGTCGAACCCGGCTCCTGCTATCTGGCCTTTGGTGAAGGCGCACTTTGGGTGGTCAGCGCCGGAACGCAGACCGTCCAGAAGATCGACCCCGGGAGCAACACCGCCGTCGTGACCACCAGGCTCGGCAAGGCTCCAGGCTTCCTCGCCGCTGGCGAAGGCGGCGTCTGGGTGCAGGAACAGGGCGATGGCTCCGTTGCCCGCATCGATCCCGCGACCGGCGCTGTCACCGGCCGTGTCAAGGTCGACGAAACGCTGAAATGGGGCGACATCGATACCGGCGGCGGCAAGGTCTGGCTGCGCACAACCGCGGGGCAAGCCTTCGTCGTCCTTGATCCGAGATCGCTCGCCATCCTCGCCCGCGTCGGCAAACCCGTCGGTAGTGGCGCCCTGCGCTACACACCCGACGGCATCTGGACCTCGGCCCATGACGTCCACTCTCTGTCCTGGTGGGCCGACCCGGCGGCCATTGGCAAATAGCGTTGCCGCCTTGAACCGTTCAAGGCGCCACCGGACACACATCGCCGATGCGGTGCGCCTCGGTTGAGGCTCTCCCCACAATGTCCAGGCCCAGGAACACGGTGGCGATGTCGGCATTCAAGGTGAAGCTGGTGGGGGTGTAGGTGCCGGCACCGCGCACGGCGACCTTCTGGCCCTTTTTCGAGACACAGACGCCTTTCAGCCGGATCAGCCCACCGGCGATCACCCGGGTGGGATAGGTGCAGGCGTAGTGGCGGTTCGAGGGTCCGGCCATGAACTTGTCGACCTCGGCCGCGGTGATGCAGCGCTTTTCGACTGTGGTCTGATGGATCGGCGACAGCAGCCGGTTGGTGGATTCCCAATAGCCGGGCTGGATCACGCTGGGCGCGGCGATCAGCGGCAAGGGCAGGGCGGCGAAGCCCAGGAACGCCAGTGTCGCCAGTGCGCGGCGGGTGTGGGTCATCTGTGGCAGGGTTCCCGTTGATCAGCCGTCCTGTGGCGCCGCGTTCACGGCGAACTTCGCCACATTCGCCTCGCGGATGGTCTGGCCGATCTCGTCATACAAAAACGGCAGGAATGCGTAGCGTCGACCCCTGGTGACGGCTGTCGCTTCGTGCAGCAGGCTGCAACAAAATACCACCGCGCCGCCCGTCGGCGGCCGATAGGTGCGGGAGCCGAACTCCGGAAAGCGTAGATCGCCACCCTCGTAGTCTTCGGCATTCAGGTTGATGGACACCGCAAAGCGCCGGTGCGCAGTGCCATAGGTCTCATTGTCGCGGTGCGGCTTGAAATAACCCCCTTCTGCAGCGTCGTAGCAGGCCACCAGATAGCGTTCGAGGCGCGTCGCGTTGAACTGGTAGGCGCGCTGGATCACCGGAATCAGCGCGCGCTCCAGCCGACCCATGATTTCGGCCCGCAGCTCGGGGATGGCGTCGACCATGACGTCGCGCCGGTTCTTCATGGGATCAAGCACGCCCACGGTCTTGCCATCGATATCGCGCATGACACCGGACGGCTGGCCCCCCTGGGCGTCGTAACGGGCGATCAGGCGTTGGCACAGGCCGCTGTCAAACACCCGGGGGACGATCAGGACTGGCGCGGAAATCGGGGCACCGGCGTAGGCATCCACGGTTTCGAGATCGGCTATCTGCGTGAGGAGGGCCTGCGGTTCGGTGAGCGGCGCGCGGCCCATGACCCGCAGTGCCGGGTCCAGCAACAGCCAATGGGGGCGCGCGTCACCTGTGGCATCGAGGGCGCCGTAGAGCCGCGACACGGCCCCGTCCGGATCAAAGAACCAGCGTTGGCCGGGGATATGATCGGCTGGTGCGGTCTCGGGGCGATCTGACCCTGCACAGAAGAAGGCGGTGGCGAAGCGGTCATCGAAACGCGGGCGGATCGCCTCGAAGGCGGCCAGTGCGCTTGCGCGCTCAACCGCGTCCTGTGGAAAAAATCCCAACAGAACATAGCGTCCCGCCAGGGTGTTGAAGTGAAACCTCGCATTGCGCCGTGTCGGCGCGGCAAAGTCAGGCGCGAATTCACCAACCGACAACGGGGGCAGCGCGGGCCAGGCCGTCATGACGCTACCTGCGGCGTGGACGTGCGCGCGCGATAGGCGGCCAGCACCTCGGCCCCGGCCTCATCGTAGAAGAACGGCAGGAACGCGTAGCGACGCCCGCGCGTCACCTTCAGGGCCTCGTGCATGAGCCCGCAGGCGAACACCACCGCCCCGCCCGGCGGCGGTCGATGGGTGGTCGGGCCAAACTCGGCGAATCGCAAATCGCCGCCCTCAAAGTCGTCGTTCAGGTTCAACGAACAGGCGAACTTGCGATAGGCCGTGCCCTGGGTGGTGTTGTCGCGGTGCGGATGAAACACCCCGCCGTCGCCCGCGTCATAGCAACTGACCAGAAACCGCTCGATGCGGGTGACGCTGAAACCCAGCGCCAGCTTGATGAACGGATAGAGCCGTCGTTCCAGCCGTTCGGTGATCGCGGCGATCAGGTCCGGATCTTCGATCAGCAGATCGCGGCGTTTTTTCAGGTCGTCCATCACGGCGACAGTGCGGTCGCCCGCGTCGCGCATCACACCCGTGAAACGACCCCCGTCGGCCTGGTGCAGGTCGATCAGGGCCTGGCACAGGTCCGGCTCGAAAATCCTGGGCGCGGTCAGCACCGGCGCGACCAGCGGCGTGCCCGCGTGCCCGCCTGGCACCGGCAGCCGCCCCATCACCGCAAACAGGGCGTCGGGACTGTCGATGGCCGCGGCCCCCAGCGCCCGCAGGTTGGGGTCCAGCAACAGCCAGTGCGGCTGGGGGCCATAGCGCTCGGTGATCTTCCCGCTGTCGTCGAACATCCAGCGCAGGCCGGTCCGGTCGCTGGCGCCCTGCACAGCCTTTCGATCCCGCAGGACCACGAAGGCGCAGAGCTTCACGTCGTCAAACAGCGCCTGGTGAGCCGCCAGGGTCTTGAGCGCCGCGGCGGCCGCTTGCGGTTCCAGCGGCAGGAACAGCAACAGCACAAACCGCCCGGCGGCGGTGTCAAACACAAAGCCCGGATTGGACGGCGTCGGCGCGATGAAGAAGGGCGCAAGTTCACCCAGCGAGAGCGGCATGGCCTTACCTAGAACGGAAGCCTCGGCAGGTCATCCCCAGCGGTTGGGTTCGCCGTTCAGGGCGCGGCGCATGAAGGCGACAGATTTTTTCCAGCGGCCGTTCCCGTCGCCGCCGTCACCTGGCGGGAAGTAGTTGCCGTGGCCATAGGCAGGCGTGGCTGGAATCTGGCAGGTGGAAACCGGTGGGTCGGCTTCGGTGGGATGAGGCCCGGTCCGGCCCAGGGCGCCGCGCCAGGGGCTGTCGCGGTCGCCCAGGAAAATATCCGAAACAAAGTCGCCGAGCGGATAGGCGGCCGCCAGAACGACGTCCTTCGTGGATGACAGGACCGAGATCCGCTGTGCCTTGTCCTTTACGGCGACGTAGCTGGCGGCGAGCACGTCGTCGTCGACGGCACCGGCGGTGATGCAGACCTGTGCGGCTTTGGTGCCCAGTGTCCTGACCGCCTCCAGCAGCACGCGGCCCCCAAGGCTGTGGGAGACAAAATTGAACCCGGAGGCGCGCGGCATCGCCGCCGTCAGCCAGGCCGCCAGATGGCGTCCGCAGTTGACCGCGTCGCCAGCCTCCCAAGGATAGTTCACCACCGGGACCCAGCCATCGCCCGGCCAGACAACGCCGAAGAAAATCTGATTGCCGGTCAGATTGAGTTCGCGCCGCAGCGTGACATAGGCTCGCACGGCATCCGGGCGATTGACGTTGAAACCGTGGATGGCGACGATGACCTGCTTGTTCGCAGTAATCCTGTCCAGGTCTGCCGCCAGGACGGGCGTATAGTCCGGCGTTTCCCTGCCAGCGCTTTCCCAGCAGTCGGCGCGCGCGATCACCCCGCCGTACCCGGCCGTGCGTTGGTTGATGATCAGGACCACGTCAGGGACGCCCCAGCTTGAGCGCCCGCATGGCCGCTGTCAGCGACGAGGTCAAATCCTTGGCCACGGGCGCAATCGGCACCGCCAGCACGCCGATGGCAATCGCCACCCCGACGTCGGGCGGATCGCCGCCGTTGGCCGCCCAGATCTCGCGTGCCACCACGCTGAGGATCACGCACAGAAGCCCGGCCCAGAGGCGGCTGACATTGCGATACTGCTGGTCGGCCAGTTCGAACCCGCTGTCCAGCAGGGCGTCCAGCACCGCGTTCAGCCGCCCCAGCAGGTTGAGGTCGGCCTCGCTGAGGGCCTGACCTTTGGCCAGCTTGCGGGCGATCAGCAGCAGGGCCTCGGGATCGACCCGGACGGCTGCGGCAAGGTCTGGCGCGGTCGCCTCATTGAGCCCCAGCTTGATCAGCGAGCGGACCACGGCCTTCTGCTCGGTCTTCGGCAGGCCGTTCATCCAGTTGGCCATGACCAGAATACGCCACCGGCCTTCGCCCATCGCTGCGTTCAGGGTCGACTGAAACGGCGTGAGCGCGGTCCAGATGTGACCCAGCCCGACCCGGGCGACGCCGCCCCAGAGGCCCTTGCTGGCGTCCAGCAGCCCGAACGCCGCCGTGGCCAGCGCACTCAGCGCCGCCAGCGCCGCGCCGACCTCGGGGAGAGACAGCAGGTTCGTTTCGGCTGCCATGGGATCACTATCCTCTGTGCGAGCGATCTTGGAATTTGCAACTAAAAGACGGTCATACCGGCCTGTCAATCCTGGCGTGATCCGAGCCAAGGCAACGAACCCGGATTAGCCAGAGTATAAAATTCCCTGTCATACCGGCCGCAGGCCTGCGTCAGCAGGCCGAAGAGCCGGGAGCCAGGGCGGTGCGCTGGGCCCCGGGTCCCGGATCTTCGCTACGCTGCGTCCGGGATGACGGCGTTTGGGGATCGTTTGGCCCCCGCTCGCTACCCTGTGATCCCGGCACCGCGCTCGCACGTGCACGCGCACACGCGAGAGGTGACGTCGGCCCCCGCAGGGTGCTATTCCTTCCCCTTGTCTAACCCTTCGATTCGAACGGCGATTTCCCCACCTTGACCGACGAAAACCAGACCCCTCCCGAGGATACCCGCGGGGGTATCGCCCCTATCGCCATCGAGGACGAGCTGAAGCGCTCGTATCTCGACTATGCGATGAGCGTCATCGTCAGCCGCGCGCTGCCCGATGTGCGCGATGGCCTGAAACCCGTGCACCGTCGCATCCTGTTCTCAATGGGCGAGCAGGGGCACACGCCCGACCGGTCCTACGTGAAATCGGCGCGCATCGTCGGTGACGTGATGGGTAAGTATCACCCGCACGGCGACGTCGCGATCTACGACACCATGGTCCGCATGGCCCAGCCGTTCTCCATGAGCCTGCTGCTGATCGATGGCCAGGGCAACTTCGGCTCGGTGGACAACGATCCCCCCGCCGCCATGCGCTATACCGAGAGCCGTCTGACCAAGGCCGCCATGTCCATCCTGGCGGATCTGGACAAGGACACGGTCGACTTCAAGGACAACTACGACGGCTCTGAGAGCGAGCCGATGGTGTTGCCGTCGCGCATCCCCAACCTGCTGGTGAACGGCGCGGGCGGCATCGCCGTCGGCATGGCCACCAACATCCCGCCGCATAACCTGGGCGAGGTCGTCGACGCGTGCCTGGCCTACGTCGACAATCCCGACGTCAGCCTCGACGAGTTGCTGGATATCGTCCCGGGTCCTGACTTCCCCACCGGCGGCCAGATCGTGGGGCGCACGGGTGCGCGCACGGCGCTGATGACCGGGCGTGGCTCGGTGATCATGCGCGGCATCGCCAATGTCGAGGAGATCCGCAAGGACCGCGAAGCGATCATCGTCACCGAACTGCCGTTCCAGGTGAACAAGGCGATGCTGATCGAACGCTTGGCCGAACTCGTCGCAGACAAGCGCGTCGAAGGCATCTCGGACGCGCGCGACGAGTCCGACCGCCACGGCATGCGCGTCGTAATCGAGCTGAAACGCGACGCGATGGCCGACGTGGTGCTGAACCAGCTCTGGCGTTTCACGTCGATGCAGACGTCGTTCGGCGTCAACATGCTGGCGCT
>JANNFM010000623.1:0-2315 GCA_031379795.1 Alphaproteobacteria bacterium | reverse complement strand
GATGCGCCGGTCAAGATCGTCGGGCACGAATTTCGCGGATTTCATATTTCTCTCCCTACACGGGCCTGTTTGGTGCAACTGACCGATTGCGCAAAATGGCTGCGCATTATTAGCATAAACTGACAGTTTTCAGGTCAGGATTGCGATTTCGGAGGTCACGCAGGCGCGGTAACGTCGAGCCAACGACCACTGGGGATTCCGCATGCCGCCCTCGCCCTCACAACTCGCCTACATCCCCTTCGTCAGCGTCGAGAACATGATGCGCCTTGTGCACAGCTTCGACCTCGAGACGGTGCTTGCCGAACTGACCGATGCTGTCGAGGCGGATTATCGTCGCTGGGACCTGTTCGAGAAGACGCCGCGCCTGGCCTCGCACTCATCGGACGGTGTGATCGAGCTGATGCCGACGTCGGACGGCGAAGCCTTCAGCTTCAAATATGTCAACGGGCACCCGAGTAACACGGCGAAGGGCTACCAGACCGTCACGGCGTTCGGCCTTCTGGCGCGCGTCGACACGGGCTATCCGCTCATGCTCTCGGAAATGACGCTGCTGACCGCACTAAGGACGGCGGCCACGTCGGCGATGGCGGCCCGGCATCTGGCGCGGAAGACCTCAAAGGTCATGGCCATGATCGGAAACGGAGCCCAGGCGGAGTTCCAGGCCCTGGCCATGAAGGCTGTCATCGGCATCGAGGAAGTCAGGCTCTATGACGTCGATCCCAGGGCGACAGCCAAGACGGCGAACAACCTGCGCGAAAGCGGTCTGCGCGTGGTCTCCTGCACCAATTCACAGGAGGCCATCCAGGGCGCCGA
Organism: Alphaproteobacteria bacterium; assembly: GCA_031379795.1. Taxonomy (GTDB): domain Bacteria; phylum Pseudomonadota; class Alphaproteobacteria; order Caulobacterales; family Caulobacteraceae; genus Phenylobacterium. The sequence goes on along the minus strand of JANNFM010000623.1, from coordinate 1,502 downwards.
CATCATCACGACCTGCACCGCCGACAAGGCGTATGCGACCATCCTGACCGACAACATGGTGGGAGCCGGCGTTCACATCAACGCAATTGGTGGGGACTGCCCCGGAAAGACCGAACTGCACAAGGACATCCTGGCCCGGGCGACGACGTTCGTTGAATTTGAACCTCAAACGCGGATTGAGGGCGAGATCCAGCAGATGGACGCCAGCTATCCCGTCACCGAGTTCTGGCGCGTGTTGAGCGGCGATGCGAAGGGCCGGGACCACGACCGTGAGATCACACTTTTCGATAGCGTCGGGTTCGCTATCGAAGATTTTTCCGCGCTGCGCTACGTCCACGCCAAATTGCAGGGCACCGACTTCTTCCAGCAAATTGATATCCTCGCCGACCCTGACGATCCGCGCGACCTGTTCGGGATGCTGCAACGCGCCGCGGCTTGACGGCTGCGGCGGGTCCTTTGTGGGCTCAATCGGCGGTCCAGCCGCCGTCGATGATCATGCTGGTGCCCGTCATCAGCGCTGATGCGTCCGAGGCGAGGAACAGGACTGCGCCCATCAGGTCCTCGACCTGCCCGATGCGGCCGAGTTTGATCTTTGTAAGGACGTGGCTTTTGAACGCCTGATCTTCGAAGAAGGGCTTGGTCAGTGGCGTTTCAATGAAGGTTGGCGCGATCGTATTGGACCGGATGCCGTGGGCGGCCAGGTCCAGCGCGAAGGCCTTGTTAATCCCCTCCAGCGCCCATTTCGAACCACAGTAGAGACTGCGGTTTGGCCCACCGACGTGGCCCATCTGACTGCTCATATGGATCAAGCTGCCCTTCGCACCTTCTGAGATCATCTTGTGAACGCAGGCCTGGGCGACAAAGAAGGCGGATTTGACGTTCAGATCATAGACCGCGTCATAGTCCTCCTCTGTCACATCCCACATCGGCTTGGGACGGTTTGTGCCCGCATTGTTGACGAGGATGTGGAACGCGGGGCGGCTTTCAAAGAAGGCTTTGACAGCGGCGATGTCGGTCACATCAAGCACAGCGGCGGTTGCGCCGTTGCCAATCTCCAACGCCGCCGCCTGAACCTCGGCCAATGTGCGGGAGACCAGCGTGACCTCTGCCCCGGCCTCGGCGAGTGCAGCAGCGGCGGCGAGGCCGATGCCCCGACCGGCACCGGTCACAACCGCGCGGCGGCCATCAAGACGGAAAGAGGGCGTGACGGGATGCGTCAAGCTTCCGCTTTCCCGGCATACGGCACGTTCTTCCCGCCAAACCGTCGCACCCGGATATTGGCTTGCTCACCGTGACCAGCAAATCCTTCCAGAGCACAGAGGCGGCTGCAATATTCGCCGATCATGGTGCTTGCGGCATCGGTCAACACGCGCTGGTAGGTACAGGTTTTCAGGAATTTGCCGACCCACAGCCCACCTGTGTAGCGCGCGGCCTTTTTGGTCGGCAGCGTGTGGTTCGTGCCAATCACCTTGTCACCGTAGGATACGTTGGTGCGGTTCCCA
>JANNFM010000595.1:0-20068 GCA_031379795.1 Alphaproteobacteria bacterium | reverse complement strand
GTCAAAGCCCAGCAGCTTCACCTTGACCGACTGGCCTTCGGTGAGCACGTCGGAGACCTTGTCCACGCGCTGGTTGGCGATCTGGCTGACGTGAACCAGTCCGTCCTTGGCTCCGAAGAAGTTCACGAAGGCGCCGAAGTCGACAACCTTCACAACCTTGCCGGTGTAGATCTCGCACACTTCCGCATCATGGGTGATCGACTTGGTCGTGGTCTTGGCGGCGTCGATCTTGGCCTGGTCGGCGGCCGCGATCTTGATGGTGCCGTCTTCGCCGATGTCGATCTTGGCGCCGGTTTCGGCGGTGATCTCGCGGATCACCTTGCCGCCCGTGCCGATCACTTCGCGGATCTTTTCCACCGGGATCTTGATGGTCTCGATCTTCGGCGCGTATTCGCCCAACTCCTGGCGCGGCGCTTCCATCGCCTTGTTCATTTCGCCGAGGATGTGATCACGCCCGCCTTTGGCCTGAGCCAGGGCCTGCTTCATGATCTCTTCGGTGATGCCGGCGATCTTGATGTCCATCTGCAGCGACGTGATGCCGTCGGCGGTGCCGGCGACCTTGAAGTCCATGTCGCCAAGGTGGTCTTCGTCACCCAGGATGTCAGAGAGCACGGCGAAGCCGTCGCTTTCCAGGATCAGGCCCATGGCGATGCCGGAGACCGGCTTCTTCAGGGGCACGCCCGCGTCCATCAGGGCCAGCGAAGAGCCGCAGACCGAAGCCATCGAGGACGAGCCATTGGACTCGAAGATCTCGGAGACCAGACGGATGGTGTAGGGGAAGTCCTCATAGGCCGGCAGCATCGGACGGATCGCCCGCCAGGCCAGCTTGCCGTGACCGACTTCGCGGCGGCCCGGCGCACCCATGCGGCCTGTTTCCCCGACCGAGAAGGGGGGGAAATTGTAGTGCAGCATGAACTTCTCGTAGTACTTGCCTTCCAGCGCGTCGATCATCTGCTCGTCGTCGCCGGTGCCCAGGGTGGCGATCACCAGGGCCTGGGTCTCACCGCGGGTGAACAGCGCCGAGCCGTGGGCCCGGGGCAGGACGCCAACTTCGCCGACGATCTGACGCACCTGATCGACCTTGCGGCCGTCGATGCGGATGCCGGTGTCCAGAATGTTGCGACGCACCACGTCGGCTTCCAGTTCCTTGAAGACGCCGCCCAGCTTGTCCGGGCTGATGCCGGTGGGATTGGCGTCGGACTTGCCGAACTTTTCGCTGGCCTTGGCCTTGGCCTTGCCGACCGCGTCCTGGCGCTGGCCCTTGGCGACGATCTTGTAGGCCGTGGCCAGATCCTTGCCGATCAGCTTCTTGACGTCAGCCTTGATGGCGTCGGTGTCGTCAGGTGTGAAGTCGAAGGGCTCCTTGGCGGAGTGTTCAGCCAGTTCGATGATCGCCTGGATCACCGGCTGCATGCCGGCGTGGGCGAACATGACGCCCTTCAGCACTTCGTCCTCAGTCATTTCCTGAATCTCGGATTCGACCATCATCACGGCGTCGTCGGTGCCGGCGACCACCAGGTCCATCCGGCTTTCCTTCATCTCGTCCAGCGTCGGATTGAGGATGTACTCACCGTCGACGAAGCCCACGCGGGCGCCGCCGATGGGGCCCATGAACGGGGCGCCGGAGATCACCAGAGCGGCCGAGGCGGCCACCAGGGCGACGATGTCGGGATCATTCTCGAGGTCGTGCGCCAGCACCGTGGTGACGACCTGGACTTCGTTCTTGAAGCCCTTGACGAACAGCGGACGGATCGGACGGTCGATCAGGCGGCTGGTCAGGGTTTCTTTCTGGCTGGGCGCACCTTCGCGGCGCGGGAAGCTGCCGGGGATCTTGCCGGCGGCGTAGAACTTTTCCTGATAGTTGACGGTGAGCGGGAAGAAGTCCTGGCCGGGCTTCGCGCTCTTGGCGAAGACGGCGGTGGCGAGCACCATGGTCTCGCCGTAGGTGGCCAGAACAGCGCCGTCAGCCTGACGGGCCATACGGCCGGTTTCGAGGGTGAGGGTCTTGCCGCCCCACTCGATGGTCTTGCGTCTGATTTCGAACATTTTGCTTCTTTCTCAGCCCCCGGGCGTATTCCCGGCGGGCGCGGACAGCGATCGGACTTTCCGAATCCTCTCCAGTGAACAGGCGGAGTGAGGGACTTCCCTCGGCGTGTGTATGGGTCCTTACAGGACCCTGCGCCGCATCGTTTCCCCGGCCTGTCGCGGGGAGCGGCGAGAACAAAAAGAACCCGCCCGCCTGACCGCAAGGCCAGGGAGCGGTTCGCAGATCAGACCTTAACGGCGCAGGCCCAGGGTCTCGATCAGCTTCTGATAGCGGTCCACATCGGACTTCTTCAGGTGGTCCAGGAGCGACCGGCGAGCCGAGACCATCTTGAGGAGGCCGCGGCGCGAGTGGTTGTCCTTCTTGTGCATCTTGAAGTGCTCGGTGAGGTTCGCGATCCTTTCGGACATGATCGCCACCTGAACTTCAGCGCTGCCCGTGTCCGCTTCGCCGCGGGCATGGGTCTTGATGACTTCGGCTTTACGCTCTGTCGTAATCGACATCGGGTTTCTCCGCTCTTCAAAGGTTGAAGACACGCGAGGGTTCGAGCCTACCGCCGCGCATCTCGCAGAGCGCCACCACCGTTCCCCCCGATGTCGCCGAAACGGTTCGTGAGCCCGGCTTGAGCCTGGCCTTGACCGATTCCACCTGTCGGGGAATGAGAACGATGGACCGTCCCTGCTTCAGCCGGAAGGCGTCTTCATCGGTCACGGCCAGCGCCGGGATGTCGTCCAGCGCGGTCGAAACCGGAAGCAGTGCCTCCGACTGGCGGGCCTCATACTCCAATTTCTCAAGGAATTCCAGTGTCACCGCGTTTTCCTCGGTGAACCGCCCCACGCGGGTGCGGCGCAGGTCGCTGACATGGCCACAGGCCCCCAGCGCCAGCGCCAGATCGCGGACGATGGCGCGGACATAGGTGCCCTTGCCGCACTCGATTTCCAGCGTGATGTGATCGGGGTCGCCCGGCGCGCTTTGCGCCTCGGAAATCCGCGCGGCGTGCACGGTCACCTTGCGGGATTCCATCTCGACCACCGCCCCGGCGCGGGCCAGGTCATAGGCGCGTTCACCGTCGATCTTGATGGCCGAATAGATCGGCGGCACCTGATCGATCTCGCCCACGAACCGGGGCAACACCGCCTCGACCTGCGCCGCGGTGGGTCGCACATCGGACTGGGCGACAACCTCGCCTTCCCGATCCAGCGTCGTGGTCGTGCGGCCCCAGGCGATGGTGAAGCGGTAGGCCTTGTCGGCGTCGACCAGGAACGGAACGGTCTTGGTGGCCTCACCCAGGGCGATGGGCAGGATGCCGGTGGCCAACGGGTCCAGCGTGCCGGCGTGCCCCGCCTTCTGGGCGTCGAACAGCCATCGCACCCGGCTGACCGCATTGGTCGAGCCCAGATCATAGGCCTTGTCGAGGTTCACCCAGCCCGAGATCGCCTGGCCTTTGCGCCTGCGACCCATCAGTCAGCGTCTTTCCAGCTGTCCGAGGGCTCATCCGGCGTGAGGTCCTGGCGCACCTTGGGGTCGTCGAACAGCTTGGCGATGCGTTCGGCTTCCAGGAAGCTGTCGTCGTGGCGGAAGTGAATTTCGGGGGTGAACCGCAGCTCGATGGCACGGCCCAGATGGCCCCGGATAAAGCTCTTGTGACGGTTGAGGGCCTTGATCACCGCCTCATGGTTCTCCCCGCCCAGCGGCTCGGCGAACACGGTGGCATGCCTGAGGTCCGGCCCCATCCGCACCTCGGCGACGGTCACCGAGACCCCGGCCAGCACGGTGTCGTTGATCGTCACCTCGCGAAAGATATCCACCAGCGCATGTCGTACCAGTTCGCCGGCGCGTAGCTGGCGCTGGGTCGGACCGGCGGGGACACGGGGTTTGTCGGGTTTGCGGGGGGCCATGGTCGTCCTCGGGACACCTGGCGGGCGGATCGGACGCCGCGCTCAGGAAAGCGCGGGCTTCTAGGCGCGTGGGGCGGTGGTGTCCAGACGGGGTGGACAGGGCTGTCGGGCTCGGGCATCTGGAGGCGCTCACGGATTTCGCCGTTCCGGGTCTCGGCTCGCTCGTGATCAGTTTTGGCAACGCTTCAGGTCAACATGGAAGACCACGCCGCGGCGAGACGCCCCGTCTGCGGAGTCGAGGGTCATCAAGGCATCCCTTGATCCGCCGTTCGGGCTTAGATCGAGCGTCGCGGCGAGGTTGAGTGCGGCGTCCTCGCCGCAGCCGGCCCGCTTCATCAGGCCCCCACCAACATTCTCGCCGAACACAAAGTCACCGTCGTAGGCGCCCCGGAGTCCCCGCTGGAAACTCCGGCCCCGACCTTGGCGGCCGACGCCAAAGTCGACGCTCAGACGGGCGCTCTGCCCCGAATCGAGGTGAGCGAAGCCGCGATAGTCCATCCGGAAGACGCCCAGCGAATAGCCTGGCGGAAGATTCAAAGGAATTCGGACAGCGCACTTCGTGCGGACGCTTCCGGCACCATTCCCGTTCCCGCGGGCGGTGAAATTGTCAAACAGGACGCTGACGGAACTTCCGTCAGGCGCGTTGACGACGCTGTAAGATCCTCCGCCGCAGTCGGCCTGGGTGACCGCGACCGCCAGACCACGCGCCTTATAGGACCTAACCTTCGCGTCATCGGCATCCGCAAGGGAATCCTGCGGCTTGGCCGCAGCGGCGGTGCCCTCGCCGAGAGTCAGGGCAAGCAGGGCCAGAATGAGCGTAGCCGACCCCCGCAAGAGAAACGCACGGCTTCTGCAAGCGGCAGTCGGACGCGCCAGAACTCTGTCCCCTAACAACGACGCCAGCCCAGGCGATAGACGATGGCGGCGTTCACGTCCTGGGAGTCGACTGTCGCCATGGCCTCGGCATTGTTAACGGTGCTGACCCGCATGCTCGAGTTGGTGCGCAGATTGACATCGGCACCGCAGGCCGACCAGACCATGCTCTGCACCGTGAGCTCGTTGTTGATCAGATAGTCGGAGTCGAGCTCACCGTAGAAGGTGCGCCGAAACGCGGGGCCGCGCCCGCCAGCGAAGAAATATTCGACGTTGAACTGCGAATAGGCCCGTCTGGGCAGCCGGTTGAATCCGCGATAGTCAATCGACAGGACCGCCACGCTGTAGCCTTCGGGCACAAAGACGGGGATCGCGACGTTGCAGCTCCTGCGGTCGAACGACCGGCCGGTCGTGCCGCCGGCGGACACCTGGTACTCGTCGAAGATGAGGCTCAGGGCCTTGTTGTCCGGACTGAGGGTGGCCGAGACGCTACCCGCCGGACAGCCGGTGCCGCCATAGCCCGGCGTTCCCAGGGCAATGTCATTCTGTGCGTTCGCTGTACCGGCCATCGCCAGGACGCCGAGCGCGACCAGTCCCATACTCTTGGCTCTCATCGTGTTGACTTTCTGTTGTTTCCCGGCCGGTATCGGCCCGACGCCACACCCTTTCAGGCGGGCGCTGTAGCTGTGATGAGGGGAACTTTCAGGCGGGGTTTAGGTTCCGGGGCGCGCACGGATTGACCAGGGCGGGTCCGCCAGCTGGTTCGAACAAGATACCCGCCGCAAATCACGCTAGCCTCTCGAACCGTGACCCAACCCCTCACCTTCTTCGAATTCTTCGCTGGCGGCGGGATGGCCCGGATCGGGCTGGGGGATGGCTGGCGTTGCACGTTCGCGAACGACTTTGATCCCGCGAAGGCGGCCACCTATCGGGCCAATTTCGCCGATGCGGCGGAGCACTTCCGTGAGGGCGATGTCTGGAAGCTGTCGCCAGACGACCTGCCGGTCCGCGCCGATCTGGCCTGGGCGTCCAGCCCCTGCCAGGACTTCAGCCTCGCGGGCGCCCGCGCCGGACTGACCGGCGGCAGGTCGTCGGTCTTTTTCGGGTTTTGGCGACTGATAGAGGGGCTTGATGACGCAGGGCGCGCCCCACGGGTGATCGTTATCGAGAACGTCACCGGACTACTTACATCAAACCGGGGCGCGGATTTCGCGGCGTTGGGGGCGGTGCTGGCGGCGCGGGGGTATCGGTTCGGGGCGCTGGAGATCGACGCGGCGACGGTGTTGCCGCAGTCTAGGCCAAGGGTGTTTGTGGTGGCGTCCCGCGAGGCGCCCACGGCGCTGACCGGTAACAGCCCGTTCCATACCCGCAGCGTTCGCGCGGCGCATTCCCGGTTGCCGGACGCTGTCGCCGCGCACTGGGTCTGGTGGCGGCTTGCCGCGCCGCCTGCGCGCAACACCGATCTTGCGGCCCTGCTGGAGCCGGATTACGTAGTGACATGGCATAGTCCGGACAAGACGCGGCGTCTGGTCGAGCTGATGGCCCCCCTGCACCGCGCCCGGCTGGAGGCCCGGTCTGGCCGGGCGGTCGGAGCCGTGTTCCGCCGCACCAGGGTCGAGGGCGGGAAGTCTATCCAGCGCGCCGAGGTGCGCTTCGACGAGCTGGCCGGTTGTCTGCGGACGCCGCGGGGCGGGTCCTCGCGGCAGGCCATCGTCGTGGTCGAGGACGGGCGGGTTCGCAGCCGTCTGCTGACACCGAGGGAGGCCGCGCGCCTGATGGGTCTGCCCGACAGCTATCGGCTGCCCGCCACGTCGACGGCGGCGCTGCATGTGGCGGGAGACGGCGTCGCGGTCCCCGTCGTGCGCTGGCTGGCTCAAGCCCTTCTGGAGCCGCTGCTGAACCCCGCTGCCGCCATGGCCGCTGAGTAAATCTGATAGCGGCGCCACCGCTGCACGCTTCCAATCCGCTGCGGAAGGCTTAGGTTTGCGGTGACCCTGCTGCACGAGGCCCGCCCATGACCATCACCGACACCCCCTACGACGCCGCACGCTATCGCCGCACGGGGCGGGGCAAGATTTATGACTCGATCCTGGATCTGGTCGGCGATACGCCGCTGGTGCGCCTGCCCCATCTGATGGCCGCGCTGAAGCCCAAGGGCGAGGTCGTCGCCAAGCTGGAGTTCTTCAACCCGCTGGCCTCGGTCAAGGACCGGATCGGCGTGTCGATGGTCGAAAGCCTGGAGGCCCAGGGCCTCCTGAAGCCGGGCGGCCGCGTCGTGGAGCCGACATCGGGAAACACCGGCATTGCGCTCGCCTTCGTCTGTGCCGCCAAGGGCTACAAGTGCACCCTGGTGATGCCCGAGAGCATGTCGATGGAGCGGCGCAAGATGTTACTGATCCTGGGTGCGCAGCTTGAGCTGACGCCCGCGGAAAAGGGCATGGCCGGCGCGGTGGCGCGGGCGCGGGAGATCGTCGAGGCGACGCCGAACGCCGTAATGCCGCAACAGTTCGAGAACGCGGCCAACCCGCTGATCCACCGGGTCTCCACCGCCGAGGAAATCTGGAATGACACCGATGGCAAGGTGGACGCGGTGATCTCTGGCGTCGGCACCGGCGGCACCATCACCGGCGTCGGACAAGTGCTGAAAGCGCGAAAGCCCTCGATCCGTATGGTGGCGGTGGAGCCCGAGGCCTCGCCGGTGCTGTCGGGCGGCTCGCCCGCGCCGCACAAGATCCAGGGCATCGGGGCCGGATTTGTGCCGGGCATTCTGGACCGCGGCGTCATCGACGACATCGTTCAGGTGTCCAACGACGACAGCTTCGCCATGGCCCGGCGGATGGCGCGGGAAGAAGGCATCCCCGGGGGCATCTCCTCCGGCGCGGCGATCACCGCCGCCTTCGAGATCGCTAACCGCCCCGAGATGGCCGGCAAGCTGATCGTGGCCATCATCCCCAGCTTCGCCGAGCGCTACGTGTCGACCGCCCTGTTCGACGGGCTGTGACCAGAAAGACCGCGCTTCACTTGAGGGGAGACTGGCTGGCCTTATAGCCTGATCCGCAAAGCGGAGGCTTCGATGGCGCCACGGGCCATGATGATTGTGCGCTATGTCCACGACATGGCCCGGGCGGTGAGGTTTCATCGCGACGGACTTGGCCTGGAACTGGTCAGCGAGTCGTCAGGCTGGTCGATGCTGTCTTGTGGCGACGCGCTGGTGGGTCTGCATGGTATCTACGGCTCTGTGTCGGAACGGCCGGTTCCCTATGCGGGGCTGAACCTGCAGGTAGATGACCTTGAGGTCGCGGTCGCCCAAGCCGTCGCCTGTGGCGCCCAGCTGTTGGAAATCCGGGAACCGGATCGCCCATGGCTTCCGCGTCTCGCGTTGATGACGGATCCTGACGGCGGCGGCTTCGAACTGCGTCAGACCTAGGCCTGCGACCTGAAAGACGAAGCCGGGCTTGCGGCCCGGCCTGGCGATCTCTGTCAGGTTATGCCTTCCGGTGCGCCGTCCTTGGCAGGCGGCGGGCTGCAGGTTCCCGCGCGGGCCTGCACCACATAGAACAGAGCCCTGGTGTGGCTGAAGTTGTTGTGTTCGGCCAGGGCTGTGGTGGACTCGCCGGTGATGAGACTGGTGGAGGTTTCGTCGGCCCCCGGCTGGGTCAGGGCCGGCTGGTTCCAGCGGGAGAGCTGGGTGTTGCAGGCCGCCGCCGCCGCATCGGCCACCGTTTCGGCCGCGTCGCGCGAGGGCGCGAGACTGTAGGCCCAGCGGCGCACGCAATCGTCCACGGCGGCGGCGTCAGCCGAAATACCCGGCAGCGCGGCCCTCGGTTGTTTGAAGTCCGCACAGATTTTGCTGTTGGCCGGCATCCCGGGCGACGGCGCGCTGCATGCACCGAGAGCCAGGGTCGCGAGGCAAAGGCCTACGAGGGGCGTGCGCATCAGCGGCGATTGCCGATGGACTCGGAACGGACCACGTTGCCGTACTGATCATAGTAGACCTTCTGGACGGCGCGGGGGGCCTGGTTGTGGGCATGGCGCGTGGCTTGGCGACGCTCATAGCGGGCCTGGGCCTTTCGACCGCAGCCGTTGCGGCCGATCTCATGGCCGACAACCGCGCCGCCGACGCCGGCGACGATGGGACCGGTGGAGCCGTGCGTGACCGCGCCGCCAAGCAGCGCGCCCCCGACGCCGCCCAGAACGGCACCATTGAGCTTGCGGCTGCGGCAGGACGCCTCGGCGTCGGTTGGGCCGGCGATCAGCGGCAGGGCGATGAGGGCGGCGAGCGCCGAAAGTGTCATGAGTTTGCGCATGGGGTTCCGTTTCTGGCTCGAAAGCCTTGTGACGGAGTAACGTGCCAGATGAACTCTGGTTGCAGGGTGCCGCATCCCTCAGCCTATGCGGGGAGATCGACCTCTTCCACGACCACCTCGGTCTTCACCGAATTGGCGATGAAGCATTCCACGTGCGCCTCGTGGTGCATCGCGTCGCGCTCGGCGTCGGTGGGACGGGCGCCCTCGTAGACAATCTCGGGATGCAAGGTGACCCGGGTCACGGCCATGCGACCCTCCGGGGTCTTCTCGATCACGCCCACGGCCTCGTCGCGATAGCGGGTGACGACGAAACCCTTGAGTCTGGCCACATGCAGGAAGGTCAGCATGTGGCAGTTTGAGAGGGCGGCCACGAACATCTGCTCGGGGTCTACCGCGCCGGGCGCCGCCCATCGGCTGCCCACGACGTGAGCCGAGGCGGTGGCGGGGACGACGTGGTCCTGGAAGGTGACGGTATGGCCCCGGCTGTAGCGGCCCTTGGCGAAGTCCTCGCCCTCATTCAGCGCCCAGTCGATGGTGGCCCGATAGTCGCTCATCAGAAGGCCTCCGCAGGTAGCTTCATCAAAAGTTCCGAACCGGTTTTCAGCTTGGCCAGGCGGCCGCCGGTCTCGGGCAGGATGCGCTGGATGTAGTAGCGGCCGAGGGTCAGCTTGGTCTCATAGAAGGGGTCGGTGTCGCCGCCGGCGATCCGGGCCAGGGCGGCCTTGGCCTGGAGGGCCCACATGTAGGCCAGCGCCGTCAGGCCGAAGAGGTGCAGGTAGTCGGTGGACGCCGCGCCGGCGTTGTCGGGGTTGGCCAGACCATTCTGCATCAGCCACATGGTGGCGTCCTGCAGCTCGGCCTTGGCGCTGACCAGGCCGTTGAGGAAGGTGGCCATCGACGGATCGGCCTGGTTCTCGGCCACGAAGGCGTCCAGCTCGGCGAAGAAGCTCATCACGCCGCGCCCGCCGTCTGCGGCCAGCTTTCTTCCAACAAGATCAAGGGCTTGTACCCCATTCGTACCCTCGTAAATCAGGGCGATACGGACGTCCCGCAGGTACTGGCTGACCGGGAAGTGCTCGGTGAAGCCGGAGCCGCCGTGGACCTGCATGGCATCGGAACAGACGTTGAAGCCCCGGTCGGTCAGGAACGCCTTCACCACCGGCGTCATCAGGCCCATGTAGTCGCGGCCCTTCTGGCGGACGGCCTCGTCCGGGCTGGCGTGGCTCAGGTCGCCGTGCAGCGAGGTCCAGGCCATGAAGGCGCGACCCCCCTCGATGAAGGCGCGGGCTTCCATCAACATCCGGCGGACATCGGGGTGGACGATGATCGGGTCGGCAGGGCCGTCGGGGTTCTTGGGGCCCGTCAGCGAGCGGCCCTGCAGGCGATCCTTGGCGAAGGCGGCGGCGGCCTGATAGGCGGCCTCGGCCTGGGCGATCCCTTGAAGGCCCACCCCCAGCCGCGCCTCGTTCATCATCACGAACATCACGGCCAGGCCCCGGTTCTCCTCGCCGATCAGCCAGCCGGTGGCCTCCTCGTGGGCGATGACGCAGGTGGCGTTGCCGTGGATGCCCATCTTCTCTTCGAGGCCCAGGCAGTTCACCGAATTGCGCACGCCCGGGTTCCCATCCGCGTCGGGAATGAACTTCGGCACGATGAACAGGCTGATGCCGCGCGTGCCCTGGGGGGCGCCCTCGATCCGGGCCAGCACCAGATGGATGATGTTTTCGGTCAGGTCCTGCTCACCGCCCGAGATCCAGATTTTCTGGCCTGTGATCTTGTAGGTCCCGTCAGCCTGCGGGACCGCCTTGGTGCGCAACAGGCCCAGGTCCGTGCCGCAGTGGGGCTCGGTCAGGTTCATGGTCCCGGCCCACTGGAACGACGCCAGCTTGGGCAGATAGAGCGCCTTCTGCGCGTCGGACCCGCCGACATGGATCGCCGAATAGCAGCCGTGCGTCAGGCCGGGATACATGGAGAACGCCATGTTGGCCGACGACGACATCTCGGAGAACGCCAGGTTCACAACGTGGGGCAACCCCTGGCCGCCATAGGCCGGATCCGACCCCAGCGCCGGCCAGCCACCCTCGACCAGCTTGGTGTAGGCGTCCTTGAAGCCGGTCGGCGTCCTGACCGAATAATCCGGGCTCCAGGTGCAGCCTTCCTTGTCGCCGACGGCGTTCAGCGGGGCCAGCACCTCGGCGGTGAACTTGCCGGCTTCCTCCAGGATCGCCTCGACCGTGTCCATCGAGGCGTCGGCAAACGCGGGCAGGTTGGCATAGCGCTCCAGCTGCAGCACGTCGCGCAACAGGAAGACATAGTCCCGGACGGGGGCTTGATAGGTCATGGGGAGCTCCGGACTCGAACAGCGTCAGGTCGAGATATCAGGCTTCGTTATGCTCTGCGCCATCCAGTTGGCGACGCAGCACCTGATCGTAGTCCGCCGCGCGGGGCAACAGGTCGGGCCGCGTTTCGGTCAGGCGCTTTTCCATATCCGAGACACCGGCCTGCAGCTGGGCGATGGCGTCGTCGATGTCGGTCTTCTGCTGTTCCAGGGCGACGATGCGCTCGCGGAACTTGCGCAGGGATTTGACGGCCTGTTGCGTGCCGGTGTCATCGGCCTCGTAGAGATCGAGGATCTCGCCGATTTCCAGCAAAGACAGGCCGACGCGCTTGCCGCGCAGGATCAATACCAGCCGGCCCCGGTCGCGATAGTTGTAGACCCGGTTCATCCCGTCACGGGCCGGATTGAGCAGACCCTTGTCCTCGTAGAAGCGGAGCGCGCGGGGTGTGCACTTGAATTCCAGGCACAGCTGCCGGATCGAATAGGTCCGTGGCGGACGGCGCAGGTCGGTCGGCATGTCGGATCCTCCCTTTGTTTATGGTGTTGGGAAGAAGCCTAGATCCACCTTTCCGTTGACGTCAAGGGATGGCCGTTAGGTCAAGCACGGCGATGCTTCACGCTGTGGTGATGCGCGAGCCTGAGACTAGTCAACGGTCGACCAATTCGCCCGCCAGCGTCCGTTCGATCAACGCCACAGGGCCATCCACGCCGAAGTGGGCGACAAGAAATGCAGGGCCCGCACACATTCCGATGGTCTGACCGGCGGGTTTGGCTTTGTTGTGTGAGACAGATCAGTCCGGCGCGATCGAGGATGTCAAAAAGCGTGCGTGTCCCGATTTTCAAGCGGCACTACTACCGCGGGCTCAAGCACAAGATCAATTCAACGGCGTCCTGCCTCGCTTCTCGGTGACTGCTGTTGCCGCCCATCGTTGAAAATCTGGAAGAAACCTTCTCTTCCACGATACGAAAATCAACGGCCGCCATTTCGCGTAGTGCTGTGCCTGTAATCCCGTTCGAGGCACCGTTTGCGGGGAAAGTAACGATCACCTTCGCGCCGACGGCGGATAACTGTGTGAAGAGGTTCTCAAAAGCCGCTCTCGCCCGAGTGACGATACTGTAGTCGGAGGCGGGCCGATTGTCTGCACCAGGATATCGGCCGGCCCCCGTTACCTCACCCACTTCACCTCGTGAGAGGCTCTCCAGGACATGATAGAAGCGGCTGTAGTGAACGCTAGAGTAGGGCGGGTCGACGAAGGCCAACCAACCGTCCGACAGCGTCCCTGCTGCCTCCGACGCCTCGCACACTTCAGACTTACCGGAACGAACGGCGTGACGGTTCGCTAGGGCTCTGACTCTTGATTTGAGCACATCCACCGGCACCCGCGTCCAGGCCTCTGCCAAAAAAGGACCGGCCGTCGCCGTCGGGCTGAATGGTTGGGCTGTGTGACCTGGGGCCGCCGCGCAGCTGCTAGCGGTCGCTATTAGAGCAGCAAGCGCCAGCTTTCGGTGAGGTCTGTCTTCAGGAAGGTTAGCTCGCATGGCGCCCATCAAGGTCGCCTGCCTCGGCGAGAAATAGTAACCACCGTAGGCGCGGCAAAAGCCGAATTCACTATCAGCAGCGAGTGACCTTGCTTCCGTAACCTGCTCAGGGAGGTTCACTAGGCTCAACGCGTTTTGGATCTCGCAAGCGTCGGCCCAGATCGTCGAGCCGGATGCGGCAGCGAGGCTAGCGTCGAGCCAAATTTCCAACCAATCCGGATCCGTCACTGGCTTGTCCCGGCCCACGACGCCATCGGCGAGTGCAACGGCGAAACTTTGCAGATCGAAGGCCTTAACGGGGATGTCGAAATTCTCGCCGACGTAACAAGCGACGGCCCCGGACCCTGTAAAGAGATCTGCGAAGCCGGCGGAGTTCGGGACGGAGCGAGTGATAATCTCCCCGAGGCCGTTCAGCAGCATGCCTCTCTTCGAGCCCATGTATTTCAAGACGCCAAACTCCAGACGCCAACCCGTTCCGCCTCGGCCAATATCGGCAGCCCCTTTGCGCTCTTGATGAGCCAATCGTTGAGGCATACCGGCGTAGGATCACGCGAGACGTCCAAATCCAACAACGCCAATTCGACGTCGGCCCACAACTCGACGGGATCAGCCAGCGGAGCATTTGGAGGCCAGAAGCCGCGAATCTCAGCTAGCTCATTGAGCCAGGGCCGTAGGGCGCCTGACCCCATCACGACGCCAGCTTCGGTGAAGTTCGTTTGGGTGAATGCCGTTGCGATACGACAGAGCAACACCGCCCGCGCGGCCATCTCAAGCGCGCCCCCACGTGCGTTCGCTGCACGTTGAAAAAGCTCAGGTGAATTCGGCTCATCAATGCCGCAAAGGAAGTCTCTAGACGCCATTGACTGGATCGCCCGCGGCAATTGCTCGTAGCGCAGACCAATTGGTCCGTGCACGTAATTGCGGTCCCCAGTCATAGCAAAATGCTGTTCCTGGAAGATAAGTCGGACCAGATAGCGATCCATCGAATCGAAGGATCCACCACCAGCGGGCTCAAGGTGACGCCACATACCATCGACAAACGACAGCATTTCCGCCGGCACCATTCCTATCTGGTTCGGGAGTTGGGGAGCGTAGCTAGACTCATTTCGGAACGCGTGCTCGGCTTTGCCACGCTTCAGATCAACGCCCCAGGAAGCCATGAGCGTTGTGCTCACCGAGCTAACGGCGACGCCGGGCCAAATCAACTCGATGCTTTCCTTGAGGCTGGTTCCGCGTATCCGCACCATCTCGAAGAATGTCTTCGCTGTCGTGGGCATGCTCACCCACTCCTTAAGCGCAGCCCATACCGCCTCATGAGTTCCTAACTGGTCGGCTGGATCCAGACGGTGGATAGCCCCACCTGAATCCACCGCGAAGTTGATGCGATTGAAGACGCCTACGCCGACGTGGGCCAAGATGCTCAGGGCGCTCCGCAATTGCGCATAGTAGGCAAGATGCCGCGCCGAGTGAGCATCACCCGCTAGCAGTGCACCAAGGGTTCGGGCCGTGAAGCCCCACGCGTCGATGCAATGATTTGGAGCCGCGACTGCCAATGCCTCCACCACTTGACCAGGAGGAAGGCCTCTAACACGTGGCCAAGTCTTCGGTAGGATGCCCTTCGCAGCGGGGTGCGCGGGCCCAAGCCACGCGCCGCTAGGCCGGCCGGCAAAGGTGTTCAAAACGGCCTGCAAATGACCGCGGTCAGCTCGCCTCAAAACTGCCTTATCAATCCCTCTCACTCGGCCGTTTCCCGGCGCACAAGCTCGGCAGCCGTTGTGCCCGACTGGGAGTCTGGCAGATCTGCGACAGCACGCAGAACGTCTAGACGAAGTTGGGAGTAGCCCCCGCTTCCGCGATAGGCTCGTTTCCGGATCTGAACTTCCTCTTGATCTGCCGAGACTCCGGGTCCGTCCACCGATCTCCAGTCGAACCGCGCGAGGCCCTTTGCCAGCTCTTTAAGATGACGACTAAATGTGGCGTCCCTGAGAGACTCCAGCGCGGCAGACACCTCAGCGGCTTCGCCGGCGTCATCGTCGCCCGGTCCAACATCCCAGGAGTGAAGCCGCCATAGTTCTGCGTTCTCAAAAAACACTTCGTTCGCAACGGCCAGCAGAGGGCGCACACCCATGTCCTGATTGAGCATTGACGTCTTGTCGCGCACCGCACGGACAGGGTTCTTGTCATAGGATCGGATCCACCAATGATCCGGGTATTCCGCAACGGCCTCTTCGAGATCGATCCAAAGCTGGATCAGGAACGCTGCCTGCTGGGGTCTAGTCCACTCAAGCGGCTCGCCACGGACAGACAAGTTGGCCTGAAATAGACCGTTTCTGCCGCCGCCGCGACCAGTCCCGAAAAACGTGGAACTCAAGCTACGGACCCAGGCCGCCTGGCTGACTCCGCCCATCCCACGTTCGCCGAGCATATTGATTCGGCCTGACCATGGGCTCTGTGGGTGGTTGAAGAGGGTTTCTGTTAGTTCCTGGGCACGAGCCTCTCGGTAGACGGTCAGTTCCCCAACCTGGTCT
This sequence comes from Alphaproteobacteria bacterium, assembly GCA_031379795.1. Classification (GTDB taxonomy): domain Bacteria; phylum Pseudomonadota; class Alphaproteobacteria; order Caulobacterales; family Caulobacteraceae; genus Phenylobacterium. The sequence continues at coordinate 4,541 of JANNFM010000595.1, read as the reverse complement.
AGCCAATCCTGTGTTCGCAGCAACGGATACAGGTCGAATGCGTGGCTTGGGTTGATTTTTTTCGGCGACACATTGATCGACCAGAAAAGGTAGGCCTGCCACGCGATATCAAGCCCGTTGAAGGCGACCACAGGAAGCTCGAAATCGTCGGGTATTGGCTCCGCGGAACTGTCCTGATCGAACGCCCAAAGTCGATGTTGACCGTCAATGACTTCCAGAGGGGCAAGGTCCGTAGGCCCGATGGAGGCCGCCGCTGGCAGCAGGAGCGAAGACCTACCACCCACTTCCTCAAGTTGCACAAGGTGCTCGGCTTTCACTGATCGGCCACGGCGAACATCAGCGGCTGTGAGGATGTTGACCACAATTGCTGTGGGGAGCCATCCCGGCTTGCGTAGGGGTGCGTTTGCCTCGTTTCTCAAGGGGTTTTTTAGGTCACCATACGGGTAGCCGAACCTGACGTACCGTTGAATCCGAGCCGTCCGCCCTTCGTCGCGTCCCCGCTGAATGCCCTCGGCCCGGTCGCCCGTCCGTTGCCGCCGGTAGACATCGCATTGCCGACGAAGCTCACCCGCGCGCATCGAAAAAACAAAAATATACGGGTCGGGGCGGCGGCGATGGGCTTCTGGATCGAAGTCATACTGATCCCAGATGTCGAGCCATTGCTTGAATTTCAGAGCGGGGACTCTGGCGCCCCCAGAAGCGTCTTGGTTTGTCATTGGCCCTCCAAGCGTAGCCTTAGCCTTTTGCATTCCAGAGTTGAAACGGATTTCTACCCGTTGCAGTTGGCGCGGACTGACATGCTCAAATCAGACCCGACGCCTTCCTTCACTGAACACCTGGTGGCCGGCAATGGAGTGAACCCCTGGAGTGAGACAGGGAAACAAGGAAAATGGGGACATCGCATAATTTAGGAAAGTGGAGACACGCGCAACTTACAGTCCCCAGTTTTCCAGTCTCACTTCAGGGGTTCACTCCAGTACAGTGTCACCGTGTCTGTGCCTGCGGAAACACAGTGCCTGCGGCCTGCCCCCTCCACCCCCGGCTCTACGGCCTCCGGCCTCGGCCGGCGGTCCCCCTCCCGCCGCTTCGCGGGGGAGGTAAAGTGTCGCGTTGAGGGGGCGGCGGCGCTCAGCCGGCGACCAGCTCCCCCGCCAACGCCCGCTCGATCAACGCCACCGTCCGGTCCACGCCGAAGATCGCGGCGAAACTTCCGAAGCGGGGGCCCTGGCTTTGGGCCAGCAGGACTTCGTAGAGGGCGGTGGACCAGAGGCGCAGGCCTCCGTTGACGTCAAGGGATAGACGCAGCGTCAATGCGGACATCAAATGTCGCCATAATTCGCTGGCACCCTTTGCCGAGACATCGCGCAATTGAGGTTGGCCTGACCATTTTGGATTCCAACACCTGTCGCCGAAGGCGATTTCCCGGTCAGGGCGGGGTCAGGGTCCGACATTCCGCCCGGAAGTCGTAGCCAAGGGCAGGGTCGTCGGCGCAGTCGGGCCAGCGGTTCGACGCGACCCAGTACTGGGCAAGGCCCAGCCTGGCGCAAAGGCGCGTGAAGCGACGGTCAGAGATCATGGCGTGGTTGGCTGAAATGAAGATGACGGCTGGCGCCCAGGCGCTCTCATGCATCCGGGCGCCGGGCTCGAACATGTGGGCGAAGCAGGCGCGTTCGGCGTAGTCGAAGGCCTCGTCGGCGGCGTCCAGGGCCACCAGCCGGGCAAGATCGGCCAGCGAGACACGGCCATCTCGGGCAAACCGGGCCGCCACCCGCTCGCGAAGGGCGTCGAGGTGCCGGGGCTCAGGCCTGCGTCGGGCGCGCTGGACCTCAATGAACGTCTGCAGACGAGGGCTGTCCAGACCTCGCTGACGGGCGGCCCCGGCCAGGTGTTCCAGGCGCTCCCAATCCCTGGCGTTGGCCGCGTCGGCGATGGCCTCGCCCGCCAGCGCCTCCACATCGGGCCACCGCGCCAGGCAGGCGTCCCAGAGACAGCGCGCCTCCTCGTGGCGTCCAAGCGCGCCCAGCAGCCCGGCCTGCCACTGGGCGGCGGGCCAGTAAAGCGGGTCCAGTTCGGCGGCCCGCCGGGCATGGTCCAGCGCTTCGGTCAGACGCCCGACCTCGGCGAAGAACTGCCCGGCCAGGTTCAGCACTTCCGGATCGTGCGGGGCCGCGGCCAGGGCGCGTCGGTGCAGCGTCTCGCGCGCGTGATAGGTGGCCATGGGCACCAGATAGCTCAGCGCCTGATGCGGCAGTCCCAGGCCCGGGTCGAGGCGGATCGCCGTTTCCGCCGCCTCTGCCGCCCGGGCCGGCGTCAGCCCCGGGAAGTGGTCGTGGTCGAACCGCCGCAGGCAGACGGCGCGCCGCATCGCCAGTTCCCCCCAGGCCCGGGCGAAGTCTGGCGCGACAGCCGTCACCGCGTCCAGCAGCTCGAGCGAGCGCAGATGCTGCGCGACATCCGGCGCTCCGGCGAGACCACCAAGCGGACTGCGCGCGCGCAGATAGAGGTCGTAGATGGCCGGATCGATCACCCCCTTGGGCCGCACGGGCGCGAACGCGGTACTCAGCGCCGCCGCCGCCGCGCCGGCGATCTCGTCCTGCACCGCGAAGATGTCGGTGATCTCGCGCTCGAACGTCATCGACCAGAGCGTGACGCCACTTGTCCCGTCGACCAGATGGGCTGACACGCGCAGCCGTGAGCCGGCCCGCCGCACGGCCCCGTCCAGCACGTGGGTGGCGCCGAGTTGTGCGGCGACCTCGCGGGCGGCCTTGTCAGGACCCCGGAAACGGAAGCTCGACCCGTGGCCGATCACCTTCAGGTCCGCGCCCTGGGCCACGGTCTGCAGGATCTCCACCGACAGGCCGTCGGAGAACCATCCCATGTCGGGATCGCCGGACAGGTTATCGAAGGCCAGCACCGCCAGCACCGGCGTGGCCGCGCGAGCGGTGGTCTGCTCATCCAGCCGGTAGCCCACCCGCTTCACCGTATGGATCGTAAACCCGCCCTGGGCCTCGCCCAGTCGCCGCAAGGATTGAATGCAGCGGTTGATGGCGTCATCCCCCACCGACCGGCTGCCCCAGCACTCGGCCACCAGATCGCCGCGCGACACCACCGCGCCCCGCCGCCGCGCGAGCGCAATCAACACCTGAAGCACCCGCGGTTCCAGCAATTCGGTGGTCGACGCACCCGCCACCTCACGCGTCGAGGGGCGAACCCGCAGACCGCCCAGCTCAAAGTCCGGCTCTGCGGCCAGTCCACTCACACTCATCATCGGCACCCCATCGGCAACTCATCGGTTTGAGGCCGTGGTGTCAAGGACGCCGTTCAAGCAACGCTGCCGGTCGGTTCCACCGAAGGGGGCGATGACCTTGTCGAGCGCAGATCTACCGCTGCCAGCCGGCCTGGACGATGTCGATCCGGCCTATATGACGCAGGTTCTGCAGCGCGCAGGCGTGATCCCGGCCTCCAACCGGGTGGTGTCGCAGACCGAGGCCGGTGTCGGCATGACCGCCGGCTACTTCTCGTCGATCAAGAAGGTGCGCTGCACCTATGCCGAGACCACCGATGCGCCGACGGACTTCGTGGTCAAGGCCTGGCCGTCTCTGGAGATCGCGCCGAAAGACAGGATCGCCGCGATGTTCATCAAGGACATCCAGGGCTACCGGATCGCGCCGGACCGGTTCTATCCCCGCCCGAAGACCCATCTGGCCGCCTTCGACGAGGCCGCCGGCCGCTATGCGCTGGTCATGGAAGACGTCAGCACCTTCGCCACCCAGAAGGTGCACGAGCACGAACTGAACTTCGACGAGGTCATGCGCATGATCCCCGCCATGGTGGACGTCGCCGTGGCCTGGGAGGGCTGCGACCAGGGCGAACGGGCGGCCGAACTGGCGGCCATGGACGTCCAGCACTGGACGGCGCCCGCCAACCTCGACAGCTTCAAGGCCGCGATGCCGGGCGGGGCGCCGCTGATGGATTGCCTGAACCAGATGGCCGACTCGCCGCTGATGAAGGGCGGAACCTGGGCAAAGCGCCTGGGCGTGTCCGACCTCTCCAGCATGATGACGACGCGTGTCGACGCCTTCTATGCGGCCGCGCGTCCCGAGAACGGCGCGACCTGCACCCTCTCCCACGGCGACCTTCGCGGCGATAACTTCTTCTTCTGCGAGGACCGGGCCGACCATCCGCACGGCTGGCTGTGCATCGACTTCCAGCAGATGTTCTCAGGGCCCGTCCCGTCGGACCTGGGCTACCTGCTGAACTCCGGCTCGGTGCTGCCTGAGGTCTACGCGCGCGAAAGCCAGCATCGCATCCTGCGCACCTTCTACGACCAGTTCATGGCCCGGACGCGCCGCTATCCGGACTACAGCTATGACCGATTCGTCGACGAGTACCGCATGATGGCGACGGCCCAGTGGCTTTACTACATCGCCTATGGCGCCGCGATCGCCCAGGCGGGCGCCTTCGACAACGACCTCGGCATGCGGGTCGAGCTGGGCGGCAAGGGCGCGACCGAGGCCGACCTGCCGCCGGAGGAGCGCCGC
>JANNFM010000578.1:0-2567 GCA_031379795.1 Alphaproteobacteria bacterium | reverse complement strand
AGTTCGCCGCGCAGGTCGGCACTTCGGTCAAAGGCCCGCTCCAGTGGATAGCTTGCGTAGATGCCGCCCGCGTCAGAGGCACCGGTGGCGTCCAGTACAGAGAACTCGCGCCCCAGAGCATACCGCAAGCGGCTTGCCGTGATGCCGACCCGCCACCCCCGCGGTGTTACTGGCAGACTGGAGTCGACCGCAAAACTGACGAAACCCTTGCCGGAATAGGCCGCGGACAGCGCGGTCTGATCCCCGCGGTTCAGGACGTTCGACGCCTTGGCCGTCAGCGCGGCGCGCCAGCGACCGGTGAATTCCAGTCCACCGTTATCAACCCCCGCTGTGCCGGAGACGCGCGGCGCGGCGGTCACATCGGCGAACAGGGACGTCGAGCCGTCTTCCTGGCCTGGCGCGAGCTCATAGGTGGCCTGCACGCCCGGCAACTCGGTGACCAGCAGGCCTGCCCGTTCCACGGCCGCCTGGCGCACTGGGCCAACACCACGGCAGTCGTCTGCCCGGCCGCACAGGTTGGCCGAAAGCGTCCGTGCGATTGTGACGTCCGGCACGCGGCTGGTGTTCGAACGCACCACAATGTCGCTGAACACGCCCTCGACGACCGTGATCTTCAGCGTCCGATCGCGGACCGACTGGGCGCCGACATAGGCCGTCGCCACCATGTAGCCGCGCTTGCGATAGAGATTGCTGACCGCCTCGGCCATCTGATTCATCTGCGTGACCGACAGGTCGCGACCGAGCCATGACTTCACAGCGTCTTGAAGGACTGCGCCGGAAAGGCTGGCGTTGTTAGCGAACTCCACGAACTCGATCCGTGTCGTAGAAGGCGGAGGACTTTGCGATGCGGTCGCCTGAGCGGCGCAGGGGCTTGAGGCCAGTGACCAAGCGAAAACCGCCGCGCACACTGGGGTGCCGAGTACGCGCCCGATATCCGGCGTCCGAAAAACGTCGGCCACCCTGTTCAGATCTGTTGGCCGAAATGCCCAACTCATGAACCTCATCACCTGATCTACAAGTCTGCCCAATCGTGTCCGCGCTCGACCAATAGAGCCGACTTGGATCTGCGACCCGAGAAATCTGTCTCGGGATGGAACGCCTTTCGAAATACGATTCACGATGCATGCAATATGCAGGCCGATTGCGAATTCAACAATGATCGAGATATTTCACTATATAAAACAATATATTATGATAAATTCTAGAAAGATGCTGGCAGTCTGACTGTAACTCGCCTCCAGATATGGCCGCGGGCATCTGGATGAGATGTACGTTCAGATCGGCGGGCGGAAGATGTGGCACCGGCGGCGCCAACCTGACGGTCCCCTCGCAAAAGCGCTAGGTGGACGCGCCCGCCACTAATTTCGTAACGTGTGTCACCCGCCTGGTGGGCCGATCACAATCCGTGTCAACGGATTACACATGAAGACGAGGAAGGTGGGGACCTTGACACAAGCAAGCCGTGAGTCTGGCGCCAGCAGCGGCGTCGCGACATCGAGGCTGTCGGGCACGCCGCTGCAGCGCATCGCGCGACTGCGAGATGTGATCATCAAGGGCGGCGACGAGGCCCAACAGCTGCGGCGCCTGCCGGCCGACACCGTCGAGGCGCTGATCGACGAGGGCATGTTCCGTTTCGCCATGCCCACCGAACTCGGCGGCGAGAACGCCAGCGCCGTCGAGACGGTGGTCATCATCGAGGCCATGGCGGCGATCGACGCCTCTGTGGCCTGGAACGTGATGCTTGGCTCCGAGATCAACGCCATGGCTGCCGGCGGCATGCCCAAGGCGGTGGCCAAGGAAGTGTTCATCGACAATCCACGCGTGATCATGTGCGGCGGCGGCGGACCGGGAACGACGGCGTCTTACGCCATCGCCCAAAAGGACGGCAGCGTAAAGGTCTGGGGCGAGGCGACCTTCATCAGCGGCTGCCACAACGCCGACTGGTGCTTCCTGGGCGCGCCGCTCGTCAAGGAGGGCGAGGAGCACACCGCCAACCCGCTCGCCGCCCGCATGTGGTTCCTGCACAAGTCGCAGTTCGAGATCGTTGACGTCTGGAACATGGCCGGTCTGCGTGGCTCCGGCAGCGACACGGTCCGGGCCGTCGGCGCGGTGGTGCCGGCCAGATTCGCCGATGTACAGCTCGTCACCGTGCCGCCGTACTACGACAACCCGGTGTTCCGGATTCCGATCCCGCTGCGGCTGTCCTACAACAAGGTCGCCATCGCCCTGGGCGTGGCGCGGGGCGCGCTCGATGCGTTTGTGGAGATCGCCAACAACAAGGTTCCCTTCCTGTCGATGTCGAAACTGGCTGAGAGGCCGATCGCCCAACATCGGATGGGGGAGATGGAGGCCAAGTACCGCGCCGCTCGAGCCTATGTTCTCGAGGCCATGCACGAGGTCGAGGAGGAGTTGCGCGCCCGCGCTGGGGCGCCCGGCGCCAGAACCACCCCGAAAGCGCGCCAGGCCTGCACCAACGGGGCCCACGCGAGCATGGAGGTGGTCGATGTGCTGCACAACGCCGCCGGCACCAGCGGCATGCAGATGGCAAGCCCATTGGAGCGCAGGCT
>JANNFM010000520.1:0-4748 GCA_031379795.1 Alphaproteobacteria bacterium | reverse complement strand
GGCTGGCGAAGGTGGTTTTCAGCTCGTCCGCGACGCGCTGACGCAGCTTCTGGGCCTCAACCGCGCCGATCTTTATCAAGAACGGCGTCAGCAACCAGCCGCCAAGACCCCAGGACATGCCGTAGCTACGCACCAGTTCGGTCGGCGCGGTGCTGAGGCCGCCGTAGATATAGACCTGCTTGTAGGTGGTGGAGCCATACCGGCTGTAGGCGCCCGGCTTCGAGTTCGCCGCCTGCTCCATGCCGCTGAGGATCTGGCTGGCCAGCTTGCCGCCGCCGATGGCGTCAAACGCCAGGGTCGCTCCGGTGGTGCTGAGGGCCGCGACCAGGTCTTCCATGAACGTGGCGGAACTGGAATCGACGACGTACTTCGCGCCGATGTCCGTCAGGATCTTCGCCTGCTCGGGGCTACGCACGATGTTCACCAGATCCACGCCGTCCTTGAGGCAGATCTTGTTCAGCATCTGGCCCAGGTTGGAGGCGGCTGCGGTGTGAACCAGGGCCGTGTGACCCTCAAGACGCATGGTGGCGACCATGCCCAAAGCCGTCAGGGGATTGACGAAACAGGACGCGCCATCGGCAGCGCTCGCATCGGCAGGCAGCAGCAGGGCGTCTGCGGCTTTCACGGTACGGTACTGTGCGTACATGGCTCCGCCCAGGATCGCGACGGTCTTGCCCAGCAGTGCCTGCGCTGCCGTGCCTGGGCCGGCGGCGATCACGGTGCCTGCGCCTTCGTTACCGACCGGCATCGACTCATCAAGGCGGCCCGCCATCGCCCGCATCAGGCCGGGAGGCACATTGGCCGTCGTGACGCCGCCGGAGGTCTTGGCCGTGCTGATGTCTGCCGCGCCGAGCAGCAGCCCCAGGTCTGAGGGATTGATCGGCGAGCCGCCGATACGCACGAGAATTTCATCGCCTGTCGGCGCAGCGACGTCGACGGTGGCCAGTGAAAGTTCCAGCTCGCCGCTGGACTTGATGATCGAGCGAAGCTGCAGTCCGCTGGTCGGAATGGTGTCTGACATGGTGTTTCCCCATTATGATTGGTCGGGATTTCACATGGCCCTTGACGCGCCTGGACGCAATGGTCGCCAGCGCGCCGCGAAATGGCCCCAATGCCGGCCTGCCGCGAACACAAGCCGGGGACATAACTCCATCTGTCGGCTGGCCCGTTTCCGATCCGGACCCTGAACAGCCCCCCAGCCCCCCTGATCGGGCGCCCGGTCGGCCGACACTTCCACATCTGCAAGGCGCGCTTTAGGAAGGTTTCAAACCCCTCCAGGAATCGCGCATGACCGTTCGCCTGTTCGCCGCCCTGATCGCCACTTTGGCGCTGTCCGCCTGCGCTACGGCGAGGGTGCCCGTAGCTGCGACGCCGGTGACATACTCCGGGACGCCGCAGGAGCAGTGGGAACAGGGCCAGGCTGCCTTTGAGGCCTGGAGCCTGACGCGGCCCGGCTGGAAGGCCACGGCCAGCGGGCTCCAGTATCACCGTGTGAAGGTGGCCAAGACCTCGGCGCCGATGCCCGCGCCGGGTGCGGTGGTGACCATCCACTATGTGGGCCGCTTCATAGATGGCCGTGAGTTCGATTCGTCCCGCGCGCGCGGCGAGCCCGCCACCTTCCCCCTGCCGCGCCTGATCAAGGGCTGGCAGGAAGGCGTGCCTATGATGCGGGTGGGCGAGACCTGGGAATTCGTGATCCCGGCCAGCATCGCCTACGGCTCGCGCTATCGCGACCCGATCCCGTCCAACAGCACCCTGCAGTTCGAGATTGAGCTGATCGCAATCCCCGGCGAGGACGGTTAGTCGGCGACCCAGCCGGTCAGGGTGATGATCTCGAACGTTGCCGGGATGCGCCCGTCGGGACCACCGAACCGCTCGGCATAGACCTCTGCCGTCCGTGCCAACAGGGTCCGGGTCAGGGCCTTGGGATGGCGGTCGGCCAGCACAGAGGTCTCGCCCATCTGGCGCAGGTCCAGCATCAGTTTCAGCGCATGGTCATAGGTTACGGTGACCCTGTCGATGTCGGCCACGGTTTCCTTGAACCCGGCCCGGTGCAGCAATCCGGCGGCGTCTTTGAGGTCGGCGAAGGGTGAGACACGGCTGCCCGCGCCGCCCAGGATTTCGGTTTCGACGGCCACCAGGGACTGGCGCAACTCGGTCAGGGTCACGCCGCCCAGCAACGCGCCCAGAAACAATCCACCCGGCTTCAGCGCCCTGCGGGCCTGGATCAGGGCGCCGACCACATCGTTGGTCCAGTGCAGGCCAAGTGTGGAAACGATGAGATCCAGGCTGGCATCGGCGAACGGCAGGGCCTCCTCATTGGCCACCAGCCGCAGGCCTGAGCGGTTCCTCAGCATGTTCCGCGACAGGTCAACCTCGATAAGGGTTCCGACCCGGTCGGGCGCCTCGGCCGACAGCGCCTCGGCAAACGCGCCTTTTCGCGCGGAAAGGTCGACGGCGAGCGGAAAGGTGCGCAGGATGGGGGCCAGACGCCCGGCAAGGTCATCGGCGGCCCGACGCTGCAGGAAATCGGCCCGCTCATAGCCGTCCGCAGCCCGGTCCAGTCGCTTGGCGTGCAGGGCCCGGTCGAAGATCTGTGGTGGCGAAGAGGAGCTGTGCGTCGGCATGAGCGCGGAAGATGGCGATTTCGCCAGCCGTTGGAAGCCCAAAGCGCAGGCAGCCTGGCGCGGCACGCTGGATATGCTGTTTCCGCCACAGGCGCTGGACGGTGGGCCGCGCCCGATGGCCGGCGGTTTTACGGCGGATGCCTGGGGCCGGATCCGGTTTCTGGATGGCCCGGTGTGCGACGGGTGCGGCACGCCGTTTGCCTATGATCCCGGCGCGCGCTGCGCCGCCTGTCTGGCGAAACCGCGAGCGTTCGATGCGGCGCGTGCGGCCTGCCTGTACGATGAGACCTCGCGCGAGCCGATCCTGCAGCTGAAGCACGCCGACCGGCTGGACCTGGCGCCAATGTTCGCGCGCTGGCTGTCGCGCGCGGCGCGCGACCTGATCGAGCAGGCCGACGCGATCGCCCCCGTACCCCTGTACCCGCTCAGGCTGCTACGACGGCGCTACAATCAGGCCGCCGAGATTGCCCGGCCACTGGCGGCGCTGACCGGCACGCCCTATCTGCCCGATGCCTTGGTCCGACGTCGCGCGACCGCGACGCAGGGCGGCAAGTCAGGCTCAGGTCGCCTGCGCAATGTGGCTGGCGCGTTCCACGTCCCTGCCGCCCGCACCGGGCAGGTTACCGGCCTGCGCATCCTGCTGATCGATGACGTCCTGACCACTGGCGCCACCGCCGAAGGCTGCGCGCGGGCCCTGAAAGCTGCGGGTGCGGCCCGCGTCGATCTTGCCGTTGTCGCAAGGGTTCAGGAAGCGGCAGGACTCACCCTATGAATTCACCACCAATCAGGCATTGTCAGAGCGCCATGAGCCAGGTCACCATCTACACCAAGCCCTACTGCCCCTTCTGCATTCGCGCGGTCGAACTGCTGGAAGCCAAGGGCGTCGCCTTCGACGAGATCGAAGCCGCGTTCGACCCCGACAAGCGCCAGGAGATGATCCAGCGCTCCGGCGGCCGCGCCACATTTCCGCAGATCTTCATCGGTGGACAGCACATCGGCGGCTGCGACGACATGATGGCCCTGGAACGCTCGGGCGAACTGGACCCCCTTTTAGCCGTTTCCTGAGGCTCGCCGTTCAGCGTCGAGCCTGTCGCCTCGCCAGGGCCAACGGGATCAGAGCCGCCGCGACGCCCGCCGTATTGGACGCCAGGTCTTTCCCTTGGAACGTCCCGGATACCAGGCCAAAGACCTGGGCGACCTCGAACCCTGCGCCCACGGCCAGAAAGCCGGCACCGATCCACCATGGGCTGATGCGGGGCAGCGAGACGATGGTCAGCAGGGTCAGCAGATAGCCAAACGCCACGTGCTCCACCACGTCTGGCGCCGGGACGTTGCGCGCGGCATTGTGGTGCGGATCGATGGCGCCGGCGAAGGCGACTGCCAGAACGGCCAAAAGGGCGACGCGGCCAAGCCAGGTGAGGGTGGTCTGCATGGGCTTTGAAATAGGGGATCGTTCGGACGTCGGCAATTCCCCGACGTCGGTGTGTCCATCTTACAGATGCAGTCGTGCGTCGGGCGCGCTATGCCGTGCGCAAGAGGCAAGCGGAGCGAGAATGATGACGGCTATGCGGACGATCCGGCGCTGGTTGGTGGCTATGGCGCTTGGACTGGGGCTGACGGCCACGGGTGCCGTCGTCGCGGCTGAAATGCCAAAGGTGACAGCGGTCGCAGGTACGCCCTCGCTGAGGCTCGGGGCCTTTGACCTCAAAGCCAAGGGTTACGTCGTCGAGGAGTTTTTCCTGGCCGGGACAGCGCAGTCCTACAAGCTGGCCGGCGAAGCCATCGTTGATGGCCGCTGGCAGGCCATCCCCGCAGAGACATCGGACTACGCAACCCGGATTGTGGTCGTGCGGCCTATCGACCCCGGGAAGTTCAACGGCACCGTGGCGGTGGAGTGGCTGAACGTCACGGGGGGTCTGGATGCGGCGCCCGACTGGTCCTACACCCACCGTGAACTGCTGCGCAGCGGCTACGCCTGGGTCGGCGTCTCGGCCCAGCGGGTGGGGGTCGAGGGCGGCTCTCGATTCGGGTCGGGCGGGGCGCTGAAGATGTAATAGGTGTCCGACGACATGGGAGGTCTCCAGGTGAGCTGTCAGGGAGTTTCGACGCCTTCGGCGGCGA
>JANNFM010000630.1:0-3988 GCA_031379795.1 Alphaproteobacteria bacterium | reverse complement strand
GATCGCGCATGACCGGGATCTCGACGCCGCGCTCCACAAAGGCCGGGATCGGGTCGGTGACGATATAGTGGTGCTCCATATTGGTGATCGGGGTGTCGAGCCCGACCATCTGGCCCACCTGCCGGGCATAACAGCCGGCCGCATTGACGACGATTTCGGCAGTCACATCGCCCTGCTCGGTGCGCACGCGCCACTGACCATCCGCCAGCGGATCGATGCCGACGACCCGGTTCTTGCGGACGATTTCGGCGCCCATGTTTCGGGCTCCGATAGCCATGGCGTTGCACAGGCCGGCCGGATCGGCGTGGCCGTCGTCGGTCGTATAGGCGCCGGCGATGACGCCGTCGGTGGTCAGGAACGGATTGAGCCGGCGGATCTCCTCGGGGCCGATGATCTCCATGCCAAAACCGATGGCCTTGGAATATCCGTGAATGTACTTGAACCAGGCCAGTTCGCGTTCGTTGGTGGCCAGCCGGATGCCGCCCGAGGCGTGCCAGCTGACGTACTGGCCGGTGATCGCCTCCAGCTTCGGATACAGCTGATTGCTATAGGCGTGCATCTTGGCCAGGTTGTAGCTGCCGGTGATGTTGGGGCACTGGCCTGCCGCATGCCAGGTCGACCCGGACGTCAGCTCGTCTTTTTCGATCAGAAGGGTGTCCGTCCAGCCGAGCTCCGCCAGGTGGTACAACAGGCTGGCGCCCATGATCCCGCCGCCGACACTGACCACCCGTGCGTGCGACTTCATGCGACCAACCGAGAGGTCAGTCCGGGGGCGGTGCAAATCAGTATTTCAGTGCATTTGACCCCAATTGATTTATGGATCGGCGATGCCGAATTCGCGCCCGCCCCTGTCTGGCCTGCCGCCATTGTTGCTGCTGCGCGCCTTTGAGGCCGCCGCCAGGACCTCCAGCTTCACGGCGGCGGCGAAAGAGCTGAACATTACCCAGGCGGCGGTAAGTTATCAGGTGCGTGCACTGGAAGATCACCTGGGCTTCGCGCTGTTCGAGCGTAAGCCCAGGGGCGTCAAACTGACCGCCATGGGCGTCGCCTACCTGGCCCCGGTGCGCAAGACGTTCGACGATCTGGCCATTTCGACGGTCGGCCTGTTTGGCTCCCGCGCCCGCGTCCATATTCAGGTCCAGGCGCCGGTGTCCTTCGCAGCGCTCTGGTTGGCGCCCCGCCTGCCTGCCTTCTTTGTGGCCTATCCGAACATCGAGGTGCGGTTGTCATCGACTGTGTGGGAAACCGCCGCCCCCGACGACGCGACCGACCTGGAGATCCGCTACGGCGATGGACGGTTTCAGGGCTATGTTGCCGAACTGCTGTTGAACCAGGATCTGGTGATCGCCTGCAGCCCGGACTTGCTGGCGCGCGCGGCGAACGCCGTTGATCTCGCCGCCCTGGTGCAGAACCAGATGATCCACATCATGGGCCATGAGACCCATTGGCTGCGGGCGCTGTCCACGCTGCAGATCGGCGACATCGACGCCATCGCCGGCCCCACCGTCGATACCACCATGGCAGCGCTGGAAATGGCTGCCAGCGGCGCAGGCTATGTCCTGACCCATCCCCTGTTCATGACAGCCTACCTTCGCGCGGGCCGCCTGATCCTGCCGTCAGACCAGACCTTCGTCGACGCCCAGAGCTTCTACGTTGTGGCCCCGGATCGGCCCCAGCGGACCCGGCGCGAGGTACACGTGTTTCAGGAATGGCTGAAGTCGGAAGCCGGAACCTAGGCCAAAACCCCCGCCCGCGCGTCCTCAGCCACCATTGCAGCACCCTTCTCCGCCACCATCACGGTCGGCGCATTGGTGTTGCCGGAGGTCACGGTCGGGAAGATCGAGGCGTCGATCACGCGCAGGCCCTGCACGCCGTGGACCCGCAGCCGGGCGTCGACCACCGATCCCGCCGCATCTGGCCCCATCATGCAGGTCCCGACCGGGTGATAGACCGTGTCCGCGCGGTCCCTGAAGTCCTGAAGCAGGTCTTCGTCTGATTGCAGATGATCGCCGGGCAGGATCTCGCCGGTGATGATCCCCGACAGCGGCGCCGTAGTCGCCAGTTGTCGCAGCAGCCGAATTCCGGCCAGAGCCTCCGCAACGTCCTTGTCCGTCGCCAGATAGTTCGGCGAGATGATGGGATGCGCGAACGGATCGGACGACTGAATCGTGAGCGAGCCGCGACTGGTCGGGCGACAGGCGCTGAATGACAGCAGGAAGGCCGAGAACGGGTCCGGATTGGTCAGCCGCCGTTCGGACAACGGCGTCCGGGTGTAGCTGACGGGACTGAAATAGAGCTGCAGGTTCGGTCGGGCCTGGCCTGCATCGCTGCGCACGAAACCGCCGCCCTGGTTGACGCTCATCGACAGAGGGCCGCTTCGATGCAGCGCATAGCGCAGGGCCGCCTTCACCTTGCCGCTGAAGGGGCCCAGATCGTCGTTCAGGGTCGGCCGGCTCGAGCGATAGAAGTACGACACCGCAAGATGATCTTGCAGGTTCTGACCGACCGCTGCCGCATCCGCGACGGGCTCGATACCCAGCCCCACCAGGTGCTCCGCCTCGCCGATTCCGGAGAGCTGAAGCAGCTGCGGCGAGTTCGCGGATCCGCCGCACAGGATCACTTCACGACGCGCCATGACCCGCTCCGTTTGGTCACCGCGACGATACTCGACGCCAACCGCACGCCGACCTTCGAACAGGATGCGCGTGACATGGGAACGGGTGCGCAGAGCAACGTTGGCGCGTCGCAGGGCCGGTCTCAGAAAGGCGTTGGCGCTGGAGGCGCGGCGACCCTTGTCGGTATTGATCTGATAGATGCCCACGCCTTCGCCGTTTGGGCCGTTGAAGTCCGCGGTTTCGGAAAACCCGAGATGGGTCGCGGCCTCAATGAACGTCTGGCACAGGGGGTGCGCCCGGGCCCTGATGTCGGTGACACGCATGGGTCCACCCTTTGCCCGGTGCGCGTTCTCCTCGCCGTCGTGATCTTCCGACTTGCGGAACCATGGCAGCACATCGTTGAAGGACCATCCGGGATTGCCCAGTGCGGCCCAGTCGTCAAAGTCACCCGGCTGACCGCGCACGTGGACCATCGCGTTGATCGAGCCCGAGCCGCCGATCACCTTGCCGCGCGGCCAGTAGCTGGTGCGTCCGGACAGTCCCGGCACCGGTGCTGTGTCGTACATCCAGTTGATTTTCGGATCGAAGAACGTCCGGCCATACCCGATCGGCAGCTGAATCCAGACCGTACGGTCAGACCCGCCGGCTTCCAGCACCAGCACAGAGACGCCCGCGTCTTCCGACAGCCGACTGGCCACCACGCAGCCGGCCGTACCGGCGCCCACGATCACATAGTCGAAGGTATCCATCACCGGACCGGGTGCTGGGTCATCTCGAGATGCAGCATCGTGCCCGTGTAGGGGTTCGCCTCTGCCACCGCCTCGTTCAGTTCGACCCCGAGCCCGGGCTCGTCGGACGGGATGACATAGCCCTCTTCCCAGCGCACCGGCTTCATCAGGATCTCGGCGTGGAACCCCTGCCAGTACTCAATGCTCTCGAGGATCAGGAAGTTGGGCGAGCAGGTCGCGATCTGGATATTGGCCGCCCCGACGATGGGACCGCAATAGAGGTGCGGCGCGATCTGGCAGTGGTAAGCCTCGGCCATACCGGCGATCTTCTTGGCTTCCAGAATACCGCCCACCCGACCCAGGTTCATCTGCAGGATCGACGCCGCGCCCGCCTGCAGCAGGCGATGGAAGTCATACTTGGTGGTCAGTCGCTCACCGGTGGCGATAGGGATCGAGGTCGCGCGCGCCACCTTGGCCATTTCGTCCGGGGCATCCGGAGGCACCGGCTCTTCCAGCCAGAGCGGGTCCGCAGCCTCCAGGCGGCGCGCCAGTCGGATGGCGCCGGCGGCCGTCATCTGGCCGTGGGTTCCGAACAGCAGATCAGCTCGGCTGCCGACCGCTTCACGCAGCGTGTTCGCGAACCGC
>JANNFM010000477.1:0-14622 GCA_031379795.1 Alphaproteobacteria bacterium | reverse complement strand
ACCCACGGCCAGGGCAGCGACGCCCACACGGCCTTCGATGCAGCCATGGACCGCATGACCAAGCGGGTGCGGCGCTACAAGAACCGCCTGAAAAGCCACCACGAGCAGGCGCTGGCCAAACAGGCAGAGAGCGCCGCCTATTTCGTGATCGCCGCCACGGACGATGATGATGAGGGTGACGTCGATGCGCCGTCGTCTGACAAAGGCGAGCCGATCATCATCGCCGAAACCGAGCGGCAGCTACAATCTATGACAGTGTCCCGCGCGGTGCTGGAAATGGACCTTTCCGGCGCTCAAACAATCGTGTTCCGAAACGCCGCGCACGGCGGACTTTCGGTGGTATATCGCCGCCCAGACGGGAATATCGGGTGGATTGATCCGGAACGGACCAAGGCCCGTACTGGAATGAGGGAGGGGCCGGGTCCGGCCCACTGACAGTTTTTTACGGCCCGTGGGTCCGCCGTCTCCCCGGTGGTGTCACGGATTGGGGTTCGTTTGTCACATCATGAATATCGGCGAATTGCTGGATCGCACGGCGATCTCCTTGCGCGTGGGCGCGACTGACAAGCGCAAGGCGCTGGCGGTGATTGCCGAGATCGCCGCGCGCAACTTCAGTCTCGACACCGGCGATGTGCTGGAAGCGCTGATCGAGCGCGAGGCCGCGGGCTCCACCGGTGTCGGCCACGGCGTAGCCGTGCCGCATGCGCGCCTGGAGGGCCTTGGCCGGATGCGCGGGATTTTTGTGCGCCTGGAGCAACCGGTGGATTTCGGCTCGGTGGACGATCAGCCGGTAGACCTGTTGTTCGCCCTCTTCGCCCCCAAGAACGCCGGCGCAGAACACCTTCGTGCTCTGGCCAAGGTTTCGCGGCAGCTGCGACAGGCGACGCTGCGAGAGCATCTGCGTACGGCCCGGTCGGCGGACGCCTTGCACGCGTTGCTGGTTCAGGAAGCTGCCGCGCGGCCTTCAGCCCCCAGACCTTTAGGGAGTAGAATTCCACCCCAGGTACCCAGCAGGGACAGACCTGCCGGCCGCAGGGTGGCATGCTGACGTCTACCCGCAAGCGGACTTTCGCAACGGCAGGGATGGGGGGAAAGCGGGCATTGAGTTCGCCCTAGCCAGGGGCCAAACTCGTTCTTCTGCGGCGTGAGGGATCAATGTGGGCGTTTCGACCTCTTGGGCCATTGGTCTGCGCGTGGGTGGTCGCGACCGGATCTCCCGTCCGCGCTGATGTAGACGACGGTTGCGTCGCGAGCGCCATCGCTTTGAAGGGCCTTCTCTCAGCTGGCGACCGCCATCGCTGGGAACTTCGGACTGACGCCGACAGCTCACGAATCTCCCGCCTCGACGTCTCGACTATTCGCCAGGCATTTGACGATGTTGACCCGAACGAGCCCCACCAGGGCTGGTTTATGCCCAAAGTCGATGAGACTACCGCAGCTTCCCCTCCGGTGCCTTCCGTCGCACTTGCACGCAAGTTTCTGGAGCAGGCCACAGCGAGCGCGGCTGCGTGTGTGGCCGTGCGGCAAGTCGCCTCTCGTGCCGGAGTTGGCATTTCGACGGGGGCTCGAAAGCCGCGCACAAAGCCAAATGGCTCCTTTGACCGCACGTTCATAGAGCTGACGAAGGCGGTAATCTCTCCCGACGGGAAGGAAGCGCTCGCATACGTCTCCACCGCTAGCGGCCGCCTTGCAGGATGCGGCTACTTGCAACTTTTCAGTCGCGATGCGGCGGGCTCGTGGAAGGCGACCTCTATGCTTGGGCTCTGGATCTCCTGACCCTTGCCGACAAACCGACTCTCTCAACTTCTCCTTCGGGTCGTTTCTCACCGGTGGCTCGTTGCCCGGAAGCAGACGTTCCGGCTCGGTGCCGGATAGCAGACCCTCCCAAAGGCTGTTGAGGGGGGATGCAGACATTGACCACGTCAAGGCTTTCGCTCCATCAATAGGGCATGTCAGGCGCAACACCCGTGGAATGGCCTGCCGATCTCAACGCGGTGTTCGCGGCAATCGGGCAAGCGATGGGTGATGGCCGCTTGAACCCGGAGGTCTTGAAGCGCGTGCCCGCCGGTCGCGGCGCGGTCGTTCCAGGACATGAGGTGCGCCTCATTCACAGGCCAAAGGGCATAGCGGCTCGTTACGTGATCGAGGTTGACGGGGACCGCTGGGATCGCGCTCGATGGTCCTTTCGGTCGAGACAGCTTGAGGAACTGGCGCGAGCGACTTGCCGTTATGGATCGGCCCTACCAGCGGCGCGCTAGGGGCCGGACCCGGAATCTCCGCAACGGGTCGAACCCGTTCATTGGCTGCATGCCCTCAAGCGGACCTTCGCCAAGCGGTCCCAACGGGACTCCAATGCCAGGTTTTGTCCCCTGGAGTTGTGCGCGGTAGATCGGATCTACCCAGCGCCGTTATCCCGCAGACAAGCTGCGGGATAACGGGCCATGTTGATTCCGCGATTGCGCAGCTTGCTCTAGTGCACGGACACCGGCGCCAGTTCGTGGGCCAGCGCTGCGGCCATCGCGGCGTTGCGGTCGGTCAGCACGGCCAGGCGTTCGCCGTCGGCGCGGTGCACGGCATAGAGGATCTGGTCGGGACCCAGATCACCCTCGATCTGGATGGACGGGACACTGGCCAAAATTTCGGCGGCCCGGATGGGACGCACATAGACCAGATCGGGACCGCCCAGGGCGGCAAAGGCTTCGGTCGAAAGTTCGGGTGTCATCAAGACCACCTCCTGTGAAATACAGCTGTTTCGAGCGCTGAACCGGTCAGCTGACGGTTCGGATTGCGATGGTGTGGACCCGTTTTTCCGGTTCGGGGCGGGCCAGATCGATGTGCAGCAGGCCGTGTTCCAGCGTGGCGTCCTCAACCTCCATGCCGTCGGCCAGCACGAAGCTGCGGATGAAGCCTCGGGCGGCGATGCCGCGATGCAGGAAGGCCTCATCGGCCTTGCCCGGAGCGGCGTCGCGTTTTCCGGCGATCACCAGCTGGCGATCCTCGACCGTGACCTGCAGCTGGTCGGGCGAAAACCCCGCCACCGCGAGGGAAATCCGCAAGCCCCCGTCACCGCGATCCTCGACGTTATAGGGTGGATAGCTCTCGGCTGCGGCCTTGGCGGCGCGCTCGATCAGAATTCGCGTGTGCTCGAAGCCCAGCAAAAAGGGGCTGTCGAAGATCAGACCTCGGTTCATCGATAGAGTCCTCAAAAAGCGACTCTCCGACCAAACCGCCCGGCGTTGGCGCAGTGTGATCGGATGTCACCTATGTGGGGACCGGATCGGGTCTAATCAATATGGCCCAGGCGGACGTTGGGCGATCAGCAGGATCGAGACCCCGAACGGCAGGTCGGTCACCTTGAGCAGGTGCGTCTCGGCGGCAAATAACCCGCGCAGCAGGGCGTTCACCGGCGGTGCCGGGTGCGCATCCTCGTCACCGCCCGGCAGGCGCGCCACGGCCTTGGCCAGCCTCGCGATGGCGATGAGCGGAAACAGCACGGTGTTGAAGTGCGAGGCCCGGCGCACCGTCAGCCCCGCCGCCTCGAACAAGGCCCGATAGTCCGCCAGCCGGTAGCGTCGCTTGTGATGATGCTGGGCGTCGTGTTCGCTCCACAGCCAGGCATTGGCCGGGACCGTCGTCACGAGGAAGCCGCCGGGCTTGAGCTGAGACGCGAGGGCGGCGACGGCGCCGATGTCATCGTCCACATGCTCGATGACATCGAAAGCGGCGACCAGGTCGAAGGGCTCGCCCAGATCGGGCAGGCCGCCGGGCAGCAGGCCGCTCTGGATGGTCAGGCCGGAACGTGCGGCGGCATAGGCGCGCGAGTCGGGGTCGGGTTCGACGCCCTGGACGTCGCCAAAGCCGGTCAGCAGGTCCAGATTTCCGCCCGCGCCGCAGCCGACCTCAACGATCCGGGCGCGGTCCGGCAAGGGCAAACGGCGGATTTCAGCCGCCAGAATCTGGCGGCGTGCGGCGTACCACCAGTGGGTTTGCTCCAGGGCGCGCATGCGGTCATAGGTGTGGCGTTCCATGGCCTAGACCCGGGCTCCCGGCCATATGGCCAGCAAATTGCGATAGGCGTCGCGGTGGGTGAACTGCGCCAGGAACCCCGCCACATCGCCGATGGGCCGCTGTGAACCGTCCGCCTCGTCCAGTGCGGATATCTGGTAGCCCAGGTCGATGAGCCGCAGCAGCATCCGCCCAGGGTCATCCCCGGCCAGTCGAATTCGCACGGGCGCAAACTCGAACAACAGGCCCGGATGGTCACGCGCCAGCACACCGGCCATACCCAGAAGGACCTGATCCTCCCAGCCTTCCACATCGATCTTCACCAGATCAACCTGTCCAAGGCCCTGGTCGGCGACAACGTCGTCCACTCTCACCAACGGGATAGTCGTCACCTGCTGGTGGTCGCCATCGCGGACGAGGGAGTGTTTTCCCTTGTTGTCGGGGTCGAGATAGAGGGTCGCGTCGCCCGTGACCGCGCCTGCGCCGGCGCCGATCACCCGCAGACGGTCAAAGCCGTTGGCCTTCGCCATGGCCTCGAGGATGCGTGCGTTGCGGATCTCGGGCTCGAAGGCGACCACCTGACCCTGCGGGCAGTTATGGGCGGCGATCAGGCTGTAGAGGCCGATGTTGCCGCCGATATCCAGTACGGTCATGTCAGGCCGCACCAGGAGGCGTCGCCAGGCCGCCAGAGACCCCGGCTCATAGACGCCCAGCGCCAGGGCGCCAGACACCACCGGGTCCTGCTGGTTCAGCAAGAGGGTCCCTTCCGGCAGTGTCAGGGTGGGCGGGATCAGTGTTTTCAGCAGGCGGTTGGCCACTGCGCGCAGCGGCCGGGGCCGAAGCAACACGGTGTAGATCCACGCCGGAGCCGAGGCCGGCAGCAGGCGCAACAGCGCCGAGACGCCGCGTCTGACCCCTGAACCGGAGGGTCGGGCCGCGTCAGACTGCGACACGGCCGGCCCCTTTGCGGAAGATCAGGAACCGCATGATGCAGAAATTCCAGATCGCGATCGCGATCGCGATGAACAACTCGGAGATCAGGTAGGGCGCGTGCAGATGGTCGACCATCAGATAGAGCAGCCCCGCATTGATCGCCGAATTGGCCAGAAACAACGCCACAAAGGCCACCAGCTGCGGCAGGGCTGCGCCCTGGTCGACGTCGCGAAATGTCCACATGCGCTGCAGGCCGAAGCTGACAAAAAACGACACGACCGAGGCAATCAACACGGAGTGGATGTACCACAGCCCTGCGAACTCGGTCAGCGCATAGAGCGTCCCTATCAGGGTCATGGCGGCTGCCACGCCCGACACGCCGAAGCGCAGCATCTGGCCCAGCGTCGCGGCATATCGCTCAGGCACCAATCGTCGCCAGGCACGGGTGAGGGATTGCATCACGTGTCGTCGAACCCGATGCGGTCGCGGACCAGGTAGATGGGTCGGCCTTTCACCTCCTGATACATGCGCCCGATGTATTCGCCGAGCACCCCCAGCGCGATCATCTGCAGCGCAAACCCGAACAGGATCACCACCATCAGCGAGGCGTAGCCCGGCACGTCGCGACCGCTGACCAGCACCTGGACGATGATCACGGCGGCAAACCCGATCGCCAGAAATGCCGCGGCCACGCCGACCCCGGTCCAGACTTTCAACGGCAGGGTCGTAAATGCGGTCAGGCCGTCAATGGCGAAGCGGATGAGGCCAAAGTAGCGCCACGATGTCCCGCCCGCCGCTCGCGCCGGGCGCACATAGGGCACCCCCACCTGGCGGAATCCGACCCAGGCAAAAAGGCCCTTCATGAAGCGGTTGCGCTCCGGCAGGCGGCCCAGCGCGTCGACCACGGCCCGGTCCATCAGCCGGAAGTCACCGGTGCTTTCGGGGATGCGGAAGTCCGACAACCGGTTGAACAGGCGATAGAAGGCACCCGCGCTGAGGCGTTTGGTCGGCGTATCGCTGGTCCGGTCGGCGCGGACGCCATAGACCACGTCATAGCCCTGTTCCCACAGCGCTACGAACTCGGCGATCAGTTCTGGCGGGTCCTGCAGGTCGGCGTCCAGCGGCACGACCATATCCCCGCGCGCGGCTTCAATCCCGGCGGTGAGCGCAGCTTCCTTGCCGAAGTTGCGAGACAGCGCCAGCAGCTTCAGGCGCGGATCGGTTTGGGCCCGCTCGACCAGCCGCGAAAAGGTTGCGTCTCCGCTGCCGTCATCGACGCAGATGATCTCAAGGTCCAGGCCCAGACCCGCCATGGCGGCGTCGATCCGCTGGAACAGCACGTCCAGCCCGGCGGCTTCTTCATGCATCGGGATGACGAGGCTGAGCGTTCGGCCTGACCGGCTGCGGGGAGGTCCTGGGGCTGGGGTCATCTATCGCCTCGCGGGCCGCAACATCAGCCCCAGGCTTGCGGTGGCGATCAACAGGCAAAGAATGCTCGACGGGAAGATATAGCGCGCATCGGCGGCGGGCCCCGCCACAAACAGCAGCGCCGGATAGCCCCAGGCACCCGCCAGCAGCGCCAGGATCAGCCAGGCCTGGGCGCGAACCACACTCGCCGCCAACAGGCCCAGTACGGTCGCCAGGGCATAGGGAACCCAAGGCCTGCGGGGCGTCTTGTCCGCGTGTCGCTCTATGTAGTCCACAACGGCCTGGGACTGAGCCGGATGTTCCAACGACAGACCAAGGCGATTTGGGTCAATCACCCCGTGGGTGGGATAGAAAACCCCGGCCCTGGCCATGCCCATCTGCTCGACCGCCACGGCGGCCCGGTGGGCGACATAGCAGCCGGGTTCGCCCAGCACCACCGGCGCCCAGTTGCGCTGGATCTGGCCGTTGGCGTCGGTTTCCACCATCGCCGGAACGCCGGGCTTGGCTTCGAGTGATTTCAGCAGGTGGCGGGGGTCATAAGCCTTGCGAATCTGGGCCACGGTGATCGGTTTGCCGTTGGTGATGGCCCGCGGCAGGTAGTTGTAGCCGGCGCAGGCGGACACCCCGATCAGGTCAAATTGCTGGGTGGCCGCGAAATTCCGGGCATTGGGCAACGGCAGTCCATCCGGCAGTCGCCACTGGCTGGAGGCCCAGACGCCGCCCAGGCCTGCGATCACCATGACCAGAGCAGCGATACGTGCGGGCCAGGCCGGGCCCGCGACCAGAAAGGGTCGCCAGAGCATCAAAGCGATGGCCGGCGCCAGCAGCACAAAGGCGTTGTATCTCAGGCCGACAGACAGGCTCATGGCCACGACACCCAGCATCAGCAGCGGGATCGACCGCGCCTGGGCCGCCGCCAGCCACAACCCCAGTCCCAGCACGGCGAACCCCGCCGTCGGCACATCGCGCCACTGGGCCAGCAGCGTGCCCAGCAGGGTCGGAAAGAACACCAGCCCCCCGGCGAAGAACACGCAAAGTGTCCAGGCCAGGACCCGCCGCGGCGTCAGCACATGGAGGGTCAGGCCGGCTCCGAACAGCAACACGAAGGTCTGAACCAGAAACAGACCCCAGCTGTCGGCCCCGATCATCCGGCTGACCTGGAACATGTAGGTGTGAAGCGGCGGCCACAGCGCCGTGCGTACGCCATAGACGGCCTGCTCATAGGCCAGCAGCGAATCGTACGACATGTAGCCCGGCCAGCTGGGATAGCAGGCCAGCGCCGTGAGCACGGCGGCGCCAATGGCCAGCGCCAGCCAGGGAGGTCTGCTCAGATTAGGGCCCGGTCCCGACACGCGGGTTCAACTCCTGAGGATCACAGACCGTTCCG
Organism: Alphaproteobacteria bacterium; assembly: GCA_031379795.1. Taxonomy (GTDB): domain Bacteria; phylum Pseudomonadota; class Alphaproteobacteria; order Caulobacterales; family Caulobacteraceae; genus Phenylobacterium. Next base: position 6,869 of record JANNFM010000477.1, on the reverse strand, counting down.
CGATCCGACTAGAACTCGATATGCCCCAGCACGCAGACGCTGTCGTCGCCTGTGACGCCATAGCCGTCCAGCGGGCCCTTGGTGACCGCAATGTTGGCATTCCAGCCGCTATTGGGGTCGGTGACTTCCGGCAGCGCCGTGGGAACGTCGGTGCGGCTGACCCCGCCCTCGCCGGCACCGACGATCCGGAAGGTCTTGTCCACCAGCAGCACCCGCTCCAGCCGCGCCTTGCGGGCGGTGTCCCAGCCCCAGCCGTGGATCTGCACCCCGGCCGGCGCGCCGGCATACTTGCGCTGGACGATGTCGGTGTTGCCCCGGCAGATGCCGGTTTTCGGGAAGGCCGCCCGCAGGTTCTTGCCGATCAGCGGCAGCGCCCAGGCGGGCGCGGCGGGCGTGCCGCCGGCGTCGACCATGTTCTTCTGAGGCTTCTGAGCGCTCGCGCCGGCCGGCGGCGCGCTCGTATCGCGCCACTTGGGCTGATCACAGGCGGCCAACGCCAGCAGGGCGACCAGCGCGGGGAGGGCTGTAAGCGAGGCGAGTCTCATGGCGCGCATTTACGCCGGGCGGCAGGGTTGGCGCAACCGGGGGTGACGGCAGCAGGCGTATTGCAAAAAGCGCTACATTCCATACTATCAAGACAGCAGGAGGCCAAAATGTCCCGTTCCGCTGACCGCAAGGAAAGCCCGTTGTCCATGCGCCTTCCTGAGGCGGACATCGCCATGATCGACCGGGCGGCGGGCCTGCGCGGCCATTCGCGGACCCAGTTCGTGCGCGATGCTGCCGTACGCGCGGCTGAGGAGGTGCTGATGGAAAACACCCTTCTGCGGATGAGCCCGGATGGCTTCAAGGCCTTTGTCGCGGCGCTCAACGCCCCGCCCGTGGCCGTTCCGGAGATGGTCGAGGTGTTGCGTCGGCGTGCACCGTGGGAGCGTGGCGACGCCGGGGAATAGCCCGTGGCGCTTTCGTTTCCGGAGCCGTTGACCGCCGCGCACGACGTGTCGCGGTTCTCGTGCGGCAAGCCCACGCTGGACCACTGGCTGAAAACCCGCGCGCTCTCGAACCAGCAAAAGGGCTTCACCGCCGTGCTGGTGGTCCATGAGGCCGGGCGGGTGGTCGGCTACTACGGCCTTGCGCCCACAGCGGTGGTGGCCCAGGCCCTGCCGCGCGCGATCCGCACCGGCCAGCCGCCGGACCCGGTGCCCTGCCTGTTACTCGGCCAACTGGCTACGGACCAGGAGTGGGCGGGCCAAGGCGTGGGGAGTGGACTGTTGAAGCATGCCTATCAGCGGTGTGTTACCGCCGCCGGGCTGGTGGGCGGCCGCGCGCTGGTGGTCAAGGCGGTGGACGTGGAGGCCGCCGCCTTCTGGGCGCGGCGAGGGTTCCTGGTGTCGCGGGACGACCTGCTGACGCTGTTCCGGGGGATCGGGGATGTGGCGCGGTCGGTGGGGGATGGTCAGTACACAAAACCATAGTTCCAGGTCGCCGGGATGCTCTGGTTTCCATCATCTTCAACCTTGACGTGTCGCAGGACAGGTTTCTTGATGGGGAATGGGTGCCGCATTCATGAACGTTCTAAAAATATCGGTTTGTTCGCTGAAAGAGATCGCCTTGGCGGCCTCCAGCTGCGTCATGTTGGTATCAACCACGGCTGATGCCGCCAGTTTTCGTTGCGAAGAGGCCTCCTCTCCAGTCGAGCAGTTGATCTGCGGCGACGCGACGCTGTCGGCCCAAGACGAGACAATTGCTTCGCTCTACCGCGACCTGAGGCTTGGGGATTCGTCGGACGAGCTGCTTCGCGATCAGAGAGCATGGCTCGATGAACGCAATCGGTGCACTACGTCGGCCTGCCTGTATGACGCCTATCAAGGGCGGCTCTCGGCACTCAATGCGGCCATGCTTGCGCAATCACAGCCTGCGGTAGCACCGGTTACTGCCGGGGAAAACGTAGACGACGTCACTGGGGAGGCCGCAACTGAAACAATTCCCGTTGCGCCACCGCGCCAGCCGGCGGCGACCGACAATGATCGGTCGGGGCAAAGCATAGCAACACAGTCTACATCGCAGGTCGCCACTGACGACGCGGATATCTCCGGCGAAGCAATTTTGCTTATGTTGCTAACGGGAGTCGGTGGTTGGTGGTTTCTCGTTCAGCGCGGGCGGCAAAAGCAACATCGGGAAGCCTTTGCGATTGTCAATTCAGTCATATCCGAGCACGCTAAGACCTTGGCCGCCCGGCGCCGACAGCTGATCGTTGTTGACCCTTACGGTACTGCAAATGAAAAAGCCTGGCATAAGGAAGCATTGCATTTCTACAATACAAAAATATCACCGAAACTTACAGATCGACACAGGACAAAAATCGAAATATTTGGCCCGACTGCACTAATTGAATATGGCCTTTCCGCTCACGGCATTGACCTCAATGATCTGAATCCGACCTTCAAGAGCAATGACGCTGTCCAGTATGAACACCACTGCGCGGAGATGCTCCGCCAAGCCGGGTGGACGGCGCGAGTTACAAAAGGGAGTGGCGACCAAGGATCCGACGTAATCGCTGAACGCGAAAGCGTGACACTTGTTCTGCAGTGCAAACTCTACGCCTATCCAGTTGGCAACAAGGCGGTGCAGGAAGTCGCGGCCGCCCGGGCGCATGAGCGCGCCGATTTTGCCGCTTGCGTCACTAATAGCACCTACACACCGTCAGCTAAATCGCTGGCCGTCACCAACAGCGTAGCTCTACTTCATCATGACCAACTGGCGGATTGGGCGGACGGCCTACTGGCGTCTCGAAGTTAGGAAAAAACAGGCAGAACGTGCTCGTAAGTTAGGCGGGACGCCTACAGATTGTCATCTTCGACCACGGCAGCACACCTTCCATCACTCCCTCGCACCATGCCGGACGGTCAGGATGTCAACCACGCCGTTCTCCACGCGATACTGAATGAGGTACGGGGCGACGATGGTCAGTTCCCTGATCCCGCCGCCGATTGACCGACCCCGGATTGGATACTCACTCAGGCTGTCACCTGTCGTCACAAGGCGCAGGACCAGGCGTTGTGCCGCCAGCGGGGCAAACTGGCTGACATAATTCCATATCTGTTGAACGTCCTGCCGTGCGCCGAGCGTCCATACGACCTTTGACAAGCTTTCAGTCGCCAACTTGTGGCGGTGGCAACTCATCCGAGGTGCCCAAAGAAAGAAGCCAGGCTTTCATCGCCGCGTGGCTGATCACCCGACCCGCCGCAGCATCGGCCAAGGCATCAGCCAAACGGCGGGCGTCATGCGCACCGTCCGGGACGTCGAAGATGGCGGGTTCTGGCTTCATCGTCGGCAATGATACCACGCACCTGCCACCCCGAAAAGGCGAAGGCCCGCGGTGGTAACTGCGGGCCTCCATGGTGGGGTTTGGCTGGCTTGAAGTGATGCCCTTGAAACTGCGCATCGCCGCCGCCGTGAAAAATCTACGCGACTTCCAACGTCTGGATAGCCTCGATTTCATCGGCGAATTCGGCTTCGGCGACGCGAAGATCGTAGGCTTGCTGCATCGCGTACCAGATGCGACCGCCATTGCCGCACAGCTTGCCGATCCGAAGGGCCATCCGGGCGGTGACCGGCTGTTTTTCACCCAGCAGGTCGTAGAGGGTCTGACGCGAGATCCCGAGCAGGCGGGCGATTTCCGCCTTGGAGCGGCCCAGGGCGGGAAGGACATCCTCACGCAGCACCTCGCCAGGGTGGACGGCGCGAAGGCCGGAGGTCAACGACTTGCCGGTCATCAGTGGTAATCCTCCAGGTCAACATCGATGGCGTCGGCGCCATCCCACGCGAACGTCACCCGCCAGTTGCCGCTCGCGTCCACGGCATAGCGATCAACGCCCTTGAGCTGATGAAAGCGCCATCCCGGAACATTCATCTGCTGGGGCAGGCTGGCCGCGTCCAGCGCCGCCAGGATACGCTCGACCCGGGCGACATTCGGAACACTGAGCTTCGAGCGGTCTGCCCTCGTTGCAAGCCGCTCAAGCCCCTTGCTCTTGAAGGATCTGATCACGCGTAAATGTAAGGCATTAGCATACACGCGTCAACTGGTGACTTACAGACCGCGCGGGAGTTACCCCGACCCCAAAAAGGCGAAGGCCCGCAGCGGTAACTGCGGGCCTCCATGGTGGAGCTTAGCGGAGTCGAACCGCTGACCTATTGCATGCCATGCAATCGCTCTACCAGCTGAGCTAAAGCCCCGGGGTATCCGGGTCGACCCGAGAGGCTGACCCCTCGGGAAGGCGCGGAACCTATTCAAAGCGTCCCCCGCGATCAAGCCCGTATGTCAGGCTTTTTTTGTCGCAGGGGTCGCGACCCCCCAAAATCAGCGATCTTCGTCGCCGTCCGGGAGGCCTTCGATCTCGGATTCATCGAAGTCGTCGTCGTCTTCGTCCTCAAGGAACGGAACGTCGGCGTCGTCCTCGACTTCTTCCTCGTCGGTGAACTCGCCGAGGTCTTCGGAGACGGCGGCAGGCTCGGCGGCGTCGTCATCGTCATCGGTGTCGCCGGCCAGGGTGGGATCATTGACCACCTCGTCCAGCTCCGGCGTGACGGCGCCTTCCTCTTCCTCTTCGTCGTCGTCGGTTTCCTTCTCGACGACCTGATCTTCGGCCTCATCGGCTTCGGGCACGATGGTGCGCGCCCGGACGCGACGGTTGCGGACGGCCTCGTCCGGATCGAATTCGTGGGCACATTTGGGGCAGTGCGCGGGGCGCCGTCCCAGATCGTAAAACTTGGCTTGGCAGTTCGGGCAGATTTGCTTGGTGCCCAGTTCGGGATTGGCCAAAGGCGGCGACCCTCTAAAAATGCATGAGTTATGCGCGGAAAAGCGGCGTCCCTTGCCACGCGCGAAGGCGGCTGTCAAAGCATCCCCGCTCGGCTTTTCCCCTTTCCCGGAGGCGTTTTTCGCAGATGACGGCGGCCCACCTGACCGCCAGGCGCGCGGGTCCCCTCAAGGGGACTGTCCGCACGCCGGGGGATAAATCCATCAGCCACCGCGCGCTCATCCTGGGCGCGCTGGCCACCGGCGTCACCGAGATCGAGGGTCTGCTGGAGGGCGACGACGTCAAGCGCACAGCGGCCGCCATGGCCGCGTTCGGCGCAGATGTGACGCGTCTGGGCGAGGGCCAGTGGCGCGTGGAAGGCCGGGGCGGCTTCTCCGAGCCCGCCGATGTGGTCGATTGCGGCAACGCCGGCACGGGCGTGCGACTGATCATGGGGGCCGCCGCCGGCTTTGACATGGCCGTGACCTTCACCGGCGACGCGTCGCTGCGGGGGCGGCCCATGAACCGGGTGTTGAAGCCGCTGGGCGAGATGGGGGCGAGTTGGATCTGTCGGCAGGGCGGGCGGCTGCCGCTGACACTGAAAGGCGGCAACCTCAGCCATATCGCCTATCGGCTGCCGGAGCCGTCGGCGCAGGTGAAGTCGGCGGTGCTGCTGGCCGGGCTGCATGCGGCGGGCGGGGCCGAGGTCATCGAGCCGGAAGCCACGCGTGACCATACCGAGCGTATGCTGCGCGGCTTTGGGGCCGAGGTTGAGGTGCGCGAGGAAGGCGGGGCGCGGCGGATCATCCTGCCGCCGGGCCAGAAACTGACCGGCACGCGCATCCACGTGCCGGGCGATCCGTCGTCGGCAGCGTTTTTGCTGGTGGCCGCGCTGGTGACGCCGGGGTCGGAGATTACGGTTCAGGGCATGTTGCTGAACCCGTTGCGGATCGGGCTGCTGGATACGCTGGGCGAGATGGGGGCCGACCTGTCGGTGACCAATGTGCGTGACGAGGGCGGCGAGACGGTGGCCGATATCACCGCGCGGCACTCAGACCTGGTGGGCGTCGAGGTGCCGCCGGAGCGCGCGCCCTCGATGATCGACGAATATCCGATCCTGGGGGTGGCCGCAGCCTTTGCCAGGGGCAAGACCGTCATGCGCGGCATCGGCGAGATGCGGGTGAAGGAGAGCGACCGCATCGCCCTGATGGCGGCCGGGCTGTCGGCCTGCGGCATCGGCGTTGAGGAGGAAGCCGAGACCCTGACGGTGATCGGCGCCAAGGGCAGCAATCATCTGGTGGCCGGGGGTGCCGGCGTGACGACGCATGGCGATCACCGGATTGCGATGTCGCACCTGATACTGGGATTGGCGGCTGAGGTGCCTGTTTCGGTGGACGAGCCGGGCATGATCGCCACTAGCTTTCCGGGGTTTGTGGAGCTGATGCGTGGGTTGGGCGCGGAGATCGAAGGCGCGTGAGGGGACGCAATCCCTATCCGTGTCATCCCGGTTTTCGCGGCACGCGAAAGACCGGGACCCACAATCGCCGTATGGTGCAGACCGCGTACGATGTTGCCGCCGTGCCTGACCGGCAAGATCTGGCGCTTGTGGGTCCCGGTCTTCGCCTTCGGCGAAACCGGGATGACACCGCTGTTTTGGCTTCCTTCACCTGAGTCCGTGGCCCTGCCGGCGAAGCCGGACAACGAACCCAGGCTGGCGGCCCACTGGCCTGAGGTTTCATCCCGGCTTAGCGGCGGCGAGTCCCTACGCCAACCGGTCCAGCCGGTCGGCAATCTACATCTTGATCAGCGCCTGACGCCTCGCCGCTGGGCCTCGATGTCGAGGCGTCGGACCATCTGTCGTCGATATTGACCCGCCGCTTGGCCAGTCCAGGCCGGCGTCGAGAAGCTGTTGCAGGGGCCGCCGAATGCCCGGTCTCAGGCGAGAAGCCAAGTTCGGTTTCCGACCCAAGGACGGGTTCCGAAGGTCTGGTTGTGGGCAGGCTCATTTCGCGTCAAGGTCCGCTGAGCCGCAATGTGGGGGAGATGAAATCGATGAGGCTGATTGCTTTTGCC